>JAZDLG010000023.1:0-14019 GCA_043802125.1 Candidatus Omnitrophota bacterium | reverse complement strand
TCGCCTTTTCCTGTCAGCATGATGATGGGTAAGTGCGACATGAGGATGTCTTTTTTGACTATGCCGCACAGCGTTGGGCCGTTTATCTTCGGCATATTGTAGTCTACTATGACCAGGTCGGGCGCTTTATCTTTGATGAGGTTCAAGCCCTCTGCGCCATCCTGGGCTTGCAGGACTTCATAGTCTTCCTGGGCGAGCGTTAGGGCAAGGACGTCGCGGATATCGGAGTCGTCATCTATGACGATGATCCTATGTTTTGGCATTAAAGCCCCTTGCCTGCCGGCAGGCAGGCTTTGATCTCCTTTGCGATGTCATCCGCTGAGAAGGGTTTGGTAAGGTATTTGGCGACCCCAAGGGTAAGGCCGTGTTTCTTATCGCCTTCTGAAATATATGTCCCGGTCAGTACGACGATAGGTATGTCGTAGGTCTTTTTATCCGTTTTTAATTGTTTTATGACTTCAAATCCGTTCATTCCGGGCATGTTTATGTCAAGGAGAATAAGGTCAATATTTTTGGTTTTTATTTTTTCCAGCGCGTCCAGGCCGTTGTAGGCTTTTTCCGGCACGATGTTATTGTCTTTAAGGCATATGGCGATGATATCCACAACGTCCGGATCGTCGTCTACGATCAGGACCGATTTTTTGCCGGCTCTTCCATCTACTTTTTCAAAGACCTTTCTTATAATGTCCACGAGTTCCTCCTGGCGAAACGGTTTTGAGATATAGTCCAAAATACCGTGCCTGTATTGAGAATCTTGAGCCAGGACGGAAAGGATGACAATGGGGATATCATGCGTGTTGGGGTCGTCCTTCAAGTGTTTGGCGACTTCAAAGCCATTGATGCCCGGCATCATGATATCAAGGATGATCAGGTCAGGCTGTTCACGTTGGGCTGTTAAGATGCCGTCTTGCCCGTTTTCTGCCTCTACTACTTCAAATCCTTCTTCAACGAGATAGAGCCGCACTATGTCGCGTATATCAGCCTCGTCGTCTATGACTAAGATCTTCTTCATATGCCTCCTTTGGGCAGGGTGAATGAGAACGTGGACCCTTTACCCGGTTGGCTTGAGATGGTCAATTTTCCTTTGTGGGCCGCGATGATTGATTTGACTAAAGACAGCCCCAGGCCCGTGCCTTTTACTTTTGTGTTGACGTCATTGTCTATCCTGAAGAATTCTTCTCCGAGCTTGGCCAAGTCTTTTTCGGGGATGCCGATGCCGTTGTCTGACACTGAGACTTGGATAGTTTCCGGATCGAGCGTTTTGGCTTTTATGGTGATACGCCCTTTCTCGGGGACGAATTTAATGGCGTTGCCCACGAGATTTATGAAAACGCGCTCTATCTGGGCCTTGTCACCTCTGACAAGCGGCGAGCCGGGCGGCAAATCCACAAGGAATTCTATCGCCTTTTCTTTTATGGCCGGGGCTAACATATCCGCCAGGCTGTCGGTCATATTTTTTAAGTTCAGCGGTTCAAGCCTTAACTCCGCGCGCCCTGATTCTATCCTTGAGATATCCAGAAGGTTGTTGATAAGCTGGGAAAGGTTGTCCGAGTGCTTATTTATTTTCTCTACCCTTTCTTTGGCCTCCGGAGGCAAAACGCCCAGTTTGCCTAAAGCTAAAATGGAGGCGTATCCCTTTATGGATGTCAGCGGCGTGCGCAGCTCATGTGAAACGGCGGAGATGAAGTCGGATTTTCTTTTGCTGATC
Organism: Candidatus Omnitrophota bacterium; assembly: GCA_043802125.1. Lineage (GTDB taxonomy): Bacteria > Omnitrophota > Gorgyraeia > Velamenicoccales > Velamenicoccaceae > Phelpsiimicrobium. Next base: position 12,311 of record JAZDLG010000023.1, on the reverse strand, counting down.
AACCTGATCTCTTCAAGCGCTGCGGATAATTCTTTGGTCCTCTGTTGGATCTTGGCCTCTAATTCCTGGTGGGAACGCCATGTCTCTTCAAATAACTTGGCGTTTTCCAAAGCCTGCCCTATTTGTGTTGCCAGAATATATACGAGGTCTTTGTCGCCCTCTGTCAAATGCGTGTAGGGAGATTCGCAGCCCAAGATGAGCGCGCCGATGGCGCCGTCTTTTTTCATCATGGGCGCGCAGACGAATGATGATATGTCCAGAAGTTTGATAAGGTCGGGTATTTCTTTGCCCGCTTTGTCAGTATCCAGCGATGAGAATACCTTGTTCTTATCCAGCACTTTGTCTAAGATGAGGGGGTGGTTCAGCAGTTCTTTTAAGATGTGGTTGGCTTCTTCCATCGTATAGCCGATTGATATGCGCACGCGGAAAATGTTGGCGTCGTCTTTAGAGAAGGCAATGGCGCGGTCAAAACCGAGTTCCGTGATATGTTTCTCTTCAAGTTTTTTGAATATCTCTTCTTCGTCTAAGGTCGTAGAGATCATGCGCGTTAGCTTTTGTAAGATGACGAGGCCGGCGACCTTCTTATCTAATTCTTCCTGAGCGCGGTGGAGTTCCAGGTCTGTCTGGACGATAAGTTTGGCCTGGCCGTCCAACTCATCAAAGGCGCGCTTGAGCTTGGCGAGCTGTGTCTGGAGCTCTTTTATTTTTTCCATCTTAAAGACGAGAATAATGACAAGGACGATGACGGCGACAAGGCCGAACATGCCGGCAAAATTGATGATGTTCTCTAAGATGGTCGGTTCTCTAAACGAGTTTGTTATGGGCATGAGATTCGCCTATGGTCAAGATAGCAACTGTTTCATTGTGGAAGTACGTCTGGCCGTAATGCTCAAGGGATTTTAACGGCGCCTGCTCTCCATATGTGCATATTCCAAGGATGGGCACGTCGCCTAATACCTCTTTTATACGCGATAACTCTTTTTCTGTCAACCGCCCAAGGAGTTTATGGCGAGAGATGGATTCAAAGATGATGGCGCCTTTTATGGTTTTATCCTGTAAAGCGCTCTTGGCTTCTTCTGCCGCCTGGGTCGCGGCTTCCAGGGCCCAGTCCTTAGTGCCCATCATGAGACGCACGTCGTTTCCTTCAGAGGCATCTCCCTGGCAGACCAGGCCGCCGCCTTCGTCTATGCGCAGGGCGTTTCTCAATAGGTATTCAGTCTCTCCGGGTACGTAAAGCCCCAAAGGATAATAAATGCTCATGCGTATGAGCGTGTTTTTTATCTCTTCTCTTGATTTTCCGAAGTATTCTTCATAAATTGATATTGCCGGTTTGCCTTCTATTTTTTTTATGACGTTGCCCTTGACCTCGGTGATGGTATGAGGTTTACCAAGAGGCTTCCAGCCGTGCCGCACCCCCATGCCGAAAAGATTTTCTCCTGAAAAGACAGCTCCGATGAGGCTGTTGGTCAACAGCTCGTTGTTAAAATATTGATATGTCTTAAAAAATCTTAAATTGTCGGCGCTGGAGCCGCCGAAGATGGGAAAACTTGATCCGAGGACGTCTTTGATGCCCCGAAGCAGGTCCGAGCCGTTTTCTACCAGACCGTCGGATAAGATCAGGGCCAGGTCCCGTTGGGTCGTCCCTAAGTTTTTAAGAGCCTCGTGCGCGAATTCTTCGCCTGCGGCGCGCGGGCCCTTGGTATCAATGGGGCCTGAGGCGCTTAACCCAAATTTTATTTTATCCGAATTTATGAGCATTACCCCAACGCCGTATTTAGTTATTCCGCGGGAAGAAATGAGGGCGGCGCCGCTGCAACCAAGCAGTTTTATATTGCCGAGGCTGTACGTGATGCCTTCAAGGAGCCTCTTATCCGCGAAGTGGATTGTGGAGAACAGGATGCCAAGCGTGATTTCTCTGTGGTGGAGTTGATACAAGGCGAGCTTGGCAGCTTCTGCAGCTGCCAGGAAAGGGTCTCTCTTTTCGCTTACACCGATGCCTACGAAGGTGCTCATTGAACTAAAAATAACGTAAAAAGCGCGAGGAGTCAAGTAGTTATTAAATGAGCCCACAACTTACAGCCTGCCCTACCGAAGGTAGGGGAGCGTTTGCTGCGACGTAAGTTGTTTGGGCGAATTTTGAGTACCACATCTATGTAGCGAAATCCCGCGTAAGCGGGAACTACTGTGACTGCGAAGCGTTTAGGCATCAGTATCTATTTAGGTTGTTGTACATTAAATGAGCCCACGACCCAAACTTTCCTTGACAAGGCGGGATTTCATAGGTAAAATTCTGAGCACCAAAATTTATTTATTCAGCGAAGTCCCCGCGGTTTTTGCGGGGATATAGAGCACCATCACGTCCCCATCGTCTAGTCTGGTCTAGGACACGAGCTTTTCAAGCTTGCGACACCGGTTCGAATCCGGTTGGGGACGCCAATCTCGCCACGCAAGGCCGCAAAAATTCTGCTGAAAATCCCCTGATGAATGAAACTTGACTTTTATATGCAGAACGCATACAATTATATGCATAAAACATATAAATAAAGGAGGTGGAGGACAATGCAAGAATTAACAAAGAACAGAGCAGAATTATTGCGTCTTTTTTTCACCAATCCCGAACAGTCTTTCTATATGCAGGAAATAGGAAGGATCCTTAATAAAAAACCCGGCAACTTCCAGCGGGTTATAAATAACATGGAAAAAGAAGGCATCCTCATGAGCGAACGCAAAGCAAATGCCAGGTATTTTAAGGTCAATAAGGAATACCCTCTTTTTGAGGAACTGAAAAATATAGTTTTTAAAACAGTCGGTGTTATGGGCACTGTCAAAGCGGCATTGAAAAAAACAGGCGCCGTTGATTATGCTTTTGTCTATGGCTCGTATGCCAAGGCCAAGGATAATTACCTCTCGGATGTAGACGTCGTCGTGGTCGGCAAATGCGATGAAGATAAGCTCATCAAGGAGCTTGACAGATTAGAAGGCTTCTTAAGGCGCGAAATCAACTATAAGTTATATACGGCCAGGGATTTTAAAAAAGACATTAAACAAAACGAACCGTTCTTATTAAATATCTTGAATGATAAAAAGATAATGATTATAGGAGGAGAAGATGATCTACGAAAAATTCTTAAAGGATAATTTGATCAAGAAACAGGGGCCAGATTTTAAGCAAATATCCTATCAGTTAAAAAGATCGCAGAAGGATTTAAAAACAGCCAAAGCCAATTTATCAATTGATCTCACATGGGCTTTTGCCATCGCGTATCATGCGATGATGAGAGCGAGCAAGGCATTGATGTATTCCAAAGGGTACCTGCCAACAGCGAAAAATTCCCACAAAACCATTGTTGAACTTGCCAAATTAATTCTTGGCGACGAATACGATAGCATCATCAATCGTTTTAGTCGTATGAGAAGGCAACGGCACGACTTCATCTACGATTCTAAAAACCACATAACGCCGCACGAGGCAAAATCATCCATAGATACAGCCAAAAAACTTATTGATGAAATAATTATTCTCGTAAAGAAGGAATGTCCCGAAAAGGATTTATTTTAATTCGGTATAGTCTATGCCCACTTCCCCTGACGGGTCAGAAACAGTTTCGTAAATCCACCTAAACGTAAATGATGTTTGCCAAAGCTTAAAGTATAAGGTATACTAGTTGTAATAATATACAACAATCGTTGTCAATTTATACAATAGAGAATATCTAAAATGACAGACTTTTTAAAATTTGCCAAATCGGACTTGCGGCGGCGAGTACTTTTATATTTCTTTACTAATTCCGATGAGAATTTATATCTACGGGAGATAGCGGGTATTTTGAAGATCGACCCCGGCAATCTTTCTCGGGAGTTAGGGCGATTGGAAAATGAAGGAATTTTTAGTTCCAGGACAAGAGGTAATCAGAGATATTTCATGCTTAACAAGAAGTACCCTTTGTATAGAGAGATGAGGTCTGTTATTTTTAAAACGATCGGCATTGAGGGCCGCTTGAGGGAAATCATGGATAGTGTAGAGGGAATAGAATTTGCCGCCATATACGGCTCTTTTGCTTCGGGGCATGAAAATTCAAAAAGCGATGTAGATATTTTAATTATCGGCGATCCTGATCGAGACGACTTAATGGAAAGGATCGAAAAGATCGAAAAGGAGATAGCCAGAGAAATAAATTATAATGTTTATTCTCAAGATGATTTTTTCAAAAGAGTTAAGAAAAAAGATTCATTTTTCATAAATGTCCTTAAAAGGCCGAAAATAATTCTAAAAGGGAGATTAAAAGGAAGATACCTCAAGGCATAAATTGGCCGAATTTCTTGCATTCGCCGAAAATGAGATCTCAGCGGCGAAGTTTAATCTCGATAAATTTCAACTAACAGCTTATAAATCAGCGTATGATGCTTTGATACACGCGGGGAATGCCCTTATGAGGTATTATGGTTATCGCCCAACAACAAAATATACGCATTCTACAATAACCGAATTTGTCGATAGGGTATTCGGTAAAGAATACGGGGATTTAGTCCGTACTTTTAAACGGATGCGGCGTAAAAGGCATCCTTTGCAATATGATGCCGTCTTCTCAGAATCTAAAGAAGATGTAAAGGCTGCTATTCTAAAATCGGAGAAATTAGTCAAAAAGATTGAAGAACACATTAAGATATCGCCTGATAAGGAACGCTTGTTCTAATGGGGTAAATCGAGCCAGAAACAGTTTCGTAAACACGCCTCTTAAGGATTGTCTATAGGACTTTAGTATTGCATATAGTTAAACTTTATGGTATGCTCTAATTATGAAAAATAGGCCATTTTGGAAAAATGCCATAGAAGAGCTATTTAAAGAAAAGTCGATCATCTGGCTGACTGGTGTGAGGCGCGCGGGTAAAACATTTCTGTGCAAAAGCTTTGATGGTATTGATTATTTTGACTGCGAACTTCCACGGGTAAGGCGCATCATGGAAGATCCGGAGTCGTTTTTAGAAAGCTTGCGTGGGCGCAGGGTTGCGTTAGACGAGATCCACAGATTATCAAACCCGTCGGAAATACTGAAAATAGCCGCCGATCATTATCCGGATATACAGATTATTGCTACAGGCTCGTCTACTCTTAGCGCTTCGGTAAAATTTAAGGATACGTTAACAGACAGAAAGCGGGAACTGTGGCTTACCCCTATGATACTATCGGATACGGAGTCTTTTGGTAATACTGATTTGAAACACAGATTTCTCTACGGTGGATTACCGCCTTTCTTTACGCATGCTCGATACCCAGAGCGGAATTATCAAGATTGGATAGATGCCTTTTGGGCGAAAGACATCCAAGAATTATTCAGGCTTGAGAGGCGTCATTCATTTCAGAAATTCTTTGAACTTATCATGGCTCAAAGCGGAGGCATATTTGAGGCCAATAGCTTTACATCTTCATGCGAAGCGAGCAGGACCACTATCTCTAATTATTTAAAAGTACTTGAAGCTACTTTTACCGCGCATATTATTCGTCCTTTCAGCTCTAGAAGGCAAAATGAGATCATATCCGCTCCGAAAGTCTACGGCTTTGATACCGGGTTTGTTTGCTATCCCCGCGGTTGGTATGAACTCAGAAATGAAGATCTTGGTTATCTTTGGGAACATTTTGTTTTAAATGAGATCTTTGCGCATCGGCAAACTAGAGACATCGGTTATTGGAGAGATAAACAAGGGCACGAGATAGATTTTGTGATCAATAAGAGAGGGCAGCCTATTCTGGCAATAGAATGTAAATGGCGTGATAAAGATTTTGATCCGGTAAATGCTAAGGTGTTTTTAAGGCATTACGATAAGGCGCAAATATACGTAGTGTCGCATAATGTGAGCCGTCCTTATAGCCGTAAATATGGTGATTTTACGTTTAAGTTTATAAATCTCGCAAATCTTCGGAATATTTGTAAACATTAGAATGGACCCCAGCTTTGTATAGCTTATACCCACTTTCCCTAACGGGTCAAAAACAGTTTCGTAAATAACGTAAATAATGCAGTTGACTCTGCTTGTTTCTATATATAATATATAGTAATAAGTTACCCCGTTTCTCTAACGGGGTTTACAATGGAAGAGGTGTGCCATGAGGAAAAGCGCTGATATTTTAGTGATTGAAGATGAAAAAGAATCATCGGAGACAATCGGGCAAGTCCTTTATGCCTCAGGCCATAACGTGAGCATAGCGAGTTCAGCCAAAGAAGGCTTGAAGATGCTCAAGGATATAAAATGCGCCGTGGTAATAGCGGAGCTCAGGATGCCGGACATGAGCGGTTCGGAGCTTGTGCGCGCTATTAAGAACTTAGACCCGAAGATAAGCGTTGTCGTTATCACGCCGTATCTCTTTATCAATTCTGCCGTTGAAGTCATGGAAGACGGCGCTTTCGGGTATGTCACCAAGCCTTTCAACCCCAGCGAGATAAGGATCGTCGTAGAACACGCGGTGGAACGCTACTTCCTTATGGATGAAGCGAACAAGAAATCATATTATTACGACCTATCCATTTTAGACGGCCTTACCGGTGTTTATAACCACCGCTATCTCCACGAAGTCCTGGACCGCGAAATAACGCGCGCGCGCCGCTATCCTCAGCATCTTTGCGTGATCATGACGGACGTGGATGATTTTAAAAAATACAACGACACCAACGGCCATATGGCGGGCGACGAACTCCTGCGGGGTTTGACGAACCTTTTTATACGCTCCATCAGGAACTTAGACATGGTCTTTCGCTACGGCGGCGAAGAATTCGTGATCCTGATGATAGAAACGGACAAGAAAGGCGCGGCCCTGGCTGCTGAGAGGATGTTGAATCTCGTGCGCCTGAGCCTGCCTACCACCATCAGCATGGGTATCTCTGATTACCCGGCTGACGCGACCGAGAAAGACGTCTTAATAGACAAAGCGGATAAAGCGCTATATCAGGCCAAGACCACCGGCAAGAACAAGGTCTGTTTGGTATGAGAATATCTATACTGGATGCTCAACATACTATTTTTCAAGGCGCTGTCTCAGAGGCTGTATTGCCGGCTACCGACGGAGAGATTGCCATCTTAGATGACCACGAATCTATTTTTGTGGCCTTGGGTAAAGGTTTAATCAGGCTTGTGCCCATGGCAAAACTTGGGGTACATGATTTAAAACCCATCCGTGTCCATAGAGGTTTGGCGAGGATGAGGAATAATGAATTGATAATTTTGGTGGAGTAGAGGCGGCGCCGTTATGCGGAATTTAACAATAGCGTTGGTCATGTTCATCAGCACCCTGGGCCCATCCCTTATTATCGCTGTGGTCGGGTATGCGGCCGTAAGGGCTTTAGGCAGGAACCCGGCAGCGTCGCCCAAGATCATGTTGGCCATGGGTTTTGCTTTTTTGTTCGCCGAAGGCATTGCTGTCATCGCCCTCGTTATGGTCTATAACCTATTCAAATGAGACAAATCAAGCAGGACACTTTGTCTCATTCGTTAAATGTGGAGTTTGCATGGTTTGGTCTCTGATCTTGATCCAGGTCATCACCTTCGGCGTGATCATCGCCGTCTTGCGTCTTCTATTCGGCAGCCAGCTCAAAGTAGCTTTGAACAGGCTCCAGGTCCTCCATCAGGAGAGCCTGGAAAAGGAAGATATCTTGAACAAGGAGTTAGAGCGTGTCAGGGTCCAATCTGAGAGCGAGATCGCGCGCAGTAAAGAGGAGGCCAAGCGCATTATTGAGAACGCGCGCCACAGCGCAGAGAAAATAACTTTGGAAGCATCGGAGCGCGCTGAGCAGCAGGCAAAAAAGACCGTCGTTGAGGCCTTGGAGAAAACAAAGAAAGTGGAGGCTGAGATGATGGCGAGCGCCGAAGAGAAGGCCGTTAGCCTGGCGCAGGAGCTTATCACTTACGCATTTTCTACCAAGGGCCAGGAGCTTTTGCACTCGCAGCTTATTGACGATCTTATTGAGGAATTGAAAAAAGTTGATAAGGCGAGACTGGCCGTAAGAGTAGACACAGTTGAGGTCTTGACGCCTTTGCAGCTTTCGCCGCAGGAAGAAGCCAAGCTTAAAGAGATCCTTGCCTCCAAGTTAGGTTTTGAATTTAAGGTCGTACAGAAGATAGAGGCGTCTCTTATCGTAGGCATGGTCATAAAATTAGGCGGGCTTGTCATAGACGGAAGCTTAAAGAATAAAATGGCTAAAGCGATGAACGCGCTCAGAATGAGCAGGGCTTAAAGACACGTATGGGAAAAACCCCGGCCATCAAAATAGAACCGTTTGAGATAAAAGAGGTCGGTGTCGTCAGAGAAGTCAAGCGCGGCATCGTCAAAATAGAGGGTTTGCCCAGCTGTATTTACGGCCAGATCGTAGAATTCAGCGATGTCAACCGCAAGGGGCTCGTCATTGATTTTAACGCGCGAGAGGTAATGGCCTTTATCTTAGGCGACGAGAAAGATATTAAATTAGGCTCTACGGTATCAAGCCGCAACGAAGTATTTTCACTCCCTGTCGGAGAGAATTTTATCGGCCGCGTCATCTCAAGCACCGGTGAGCTTCTTGACGACAAAAGCCATGTGATGGCAAACGATACCTTTGGCCCGGTCTTCCGCAAGGCGCCCGGAGTACTTGACCGCGTGCCTATAACTGAGCAGCTCCACACAGGCATCAAGATCTTAGACAGTATCATCCCCATAGGAAAAGGCCAGCGCGAATTGATAATCGGAGACCGCCAAACAGGCAAAACAGCCCTGGCCTTAGACACCATAATCAACCAAAAGGGCAAGAATGTCATCTGCGTCTATTGCTGGGTGGGCGGGTCTCAGGCGTCCCTATTAAAGATCATCCATACTCTTGAGGAGATGGAGGCCCTTGATTACACCATTGTCGTAGCTGCTTCTGCCTCGGCCTCTTCCGGAGAGCAATATCTGGCGCCTTATGTGGCAGCCACTATGGCCGAATATTTTATGTATTCCGGCAGAGATGCCTTTGTCGTATTTGACGACCTGACAAAACACGCCTGGATATACAGGGAGCTTTCTTTGCTCTTGGAGAGGTCTCCGGGCCGCGAGGCATACCCCGGAGATATCTTTTACCTTCATTCGCAATTGATGGAACGCGCGGGCCGGTTAAATCCTGAGATGGGTTCAGGGTCAATGACGTTTTTTCCTATTGTGGAGACGCTGCAGGGAGATATCACAGGATACATCCAGAGCAACCTCGTATCCATGACCGACGGACAAGTTTATATCTCAAGCAGCCTTTTTCACGAAGGGTTCAAGCCCGCCATAGACTTGGGGCTGTCTGTATCGCGTATCGGCAGCAAGGTCCAGTCTGACGCTCTGCGCGAGGTGAGCGACACGCTGCGATTAGACTATGCTCAATACAAAGATCTGGTCAGGCTTATGCGCATCAAAACAAAATTGTCTACGGAGATTTCGGAGAAATTAAGGAGGGGCGAGGCGCTTTCGCTATTATTGATGCAGAACGCCCATAAGCCGGTATCCGAATTGGACCTGATCATTCAGCTCTACGCCTTCAAGAGAAAGATACTTGAGATCCTTTCGCCCGACGGCTTAAGCCTTTTTGGCCGCGAAATAATGGATTATTTAGAAGAGCTGCATCCCGGGCTCCTTAAGGCCTTGCTTGAAAAGAAGATATTGTCTTCCGAGGTCAAAGAAGAGCTTGACCGCGCGTTTGTGGAGTTCTTCAGAGAGAAGAAGGTCGTATAATATATGATACCTTTGATCAAACTCAGAGAAGACTTGAGGTTCGCAAATGAGCTTCAGGACATGATAGAGGTTTTAAAGGGCGCCACAGCCAGCCAGTTCCGCAGCCTTCAGCGCCGCAGGAAAGGTTTTGAAGATTTTAAGACGAAGCTTGAGGAATTTTTAGCCCAGATAGACGCGCGAAATACCGCGCATCCTTTTTTAACGGAGCGGGCCCAATTACCCAAGGCCATCGTGATGATTACTTCCGACGAAGGTTTTTTGGGCAGCCTGAACGCGATGGTGATAAACGCCGGGCTTGAGCAGTCCTCATCCAGTGATGAATTGATAGTAATGGGGGAAAGAGGCGCGCGTTATTTGTCGGAGAGCCAGAGCGGCGTCTTTACGGTCTTGCCGGGCATAGGCGACGACATCACTTACGCCCGGGCGGTGGCAATAAGAGACCTGCTCATCTCTAAATTTTTAAGTAAAAAAATAGGCAGCGTCATCGTAGCGTATCCCGTATTTTTATCGTTGACCATGCAACGCATAGAAGCTACCCGCCTCTTGCCATGCGGCGATATTTTCGGCCAGAAGAAGGATGTCAGGAGAAAAATTACAAGGCATATAGAGTTTTTGATGGAACCGTCTAAGGCTAAGGTAGTTGATTTCATGGTGAGGGCGTACCTTATGCAGAAGTTATATGAGATGTTTTGGGAGTCCAAGCTCTCGGAGTGCGCGGCGCGCATCATCCACCTGGAAGGCAGCCACGAGGAGATCTTAAACGCGAACAAGAAGCTCAAATATGAATATTTTAAACATCTCCACGAAAAGAGCGATAAGAATATCAGAGAGATCTTCGCGAGCCGCCTGCGCTGGAGGCACACTGAGGCTGGAGAAAAGGCATGAGATTAGCCAACGGAAAGGTCCTGGCTGTGCGCGGCCCTGTTGTTGACGTAGTATTTGAGCGCGAAGAAGACCTGCCTTTTATCTATGAGATATTAAAGGCGACGACATATGATGCCCAGGAGGTCGTGTTGGAGGTCATAGAGCACCAGGCAGGCTATATAGCCCGTTGTATTTCTTTGACGCCGACCTACGGCATGGCAAGGAGCGCGCAGGTCCGCAGGACAGGCGACTCTCTTTCTATACCAAGAGGAGAGTCAGCTTTGGGCAGGGTATTGAACGTCTTAGGCGAGCCCATTGACAAGAAGGGCCCCATACATTCAAATGCATTTTTTTTAGTCAGGCGCGCGGGCGCTCTCAAAGAAAAGATAAACTTAGGGGAAAAAGAGAAAGAAAGTTATGAGATCATAGAAACGGGTATCAAGATGATAGACCTTCTCTTCCCGCTTTTAAAAAATACAAAGACCGGCATTCTTGGGGGCGCCGCGTTAGGCAAGAGCTTGCTGACGTTAGAGATCATCCACAACATCATTAAAAAACAACAGTGGCTTTGTGTCTTCACCGGCGCGGGAGAGCGTATCCGCGAAGGCAATGAACTCTATTTTGAATTTTTGAGAAGTGATATCCTTCCGAAGTCTATTCTGGTCTTCGGCCAGATGGACGAGTCTCCGGGCGCCCGGTTTGAAGTCGTTTCCACCGGCATAGCCTTTGCCGAATCACTGCAGGAGGATGGCCATAGCGTCCTATTTCTTATGGACAATGTATTCAGGTTCGCGCAGGCGGGCTCTGAATTGTCAGCCCTTTTGGGCAGGATACCGTCGGAGACAGGTTATCAGCCGACGCTGACCAGCGAAATAGGCGAGTTCCACGAGCGTATACGCTCAAGGCTTGGCGCTTCTATCACGGCCATTGAGGCGGTTTATGTGCCGGCAGATGACCTGACAGACCCGGCGGTCGTGTGTATCTTTTCTCATCTGGATTCTATTCTTGTCTTGTCCCGCTCCAGGGTCCAGCGCGGCCTGTATCCGGCTATTGACCCGCTCATGTCGTCTTCGGCGTATTTAAATCCGCGCGTTGTCGGCAAAAGGCATTTTGATGTGGCACAGGACGTGATAAGGCTTTTTCATAAATACGACGAGCTTCAGCGGTTAGCCGCTATAATCGGTATTGAGGAACTTTCAAAGAACGACCGCATTATTTTCCATAGAGCGCGCAAGCTTGATAATTTTCTGACCCAGCCATTTTTTACGGCGGAGGTTTACACCAACAGGAAAGGAAAGTATGTGAGCCTGGAGGAGACGCTGACAGGGTGCGAGCGCATTATTTCAGGCCGCATGGATAGCGTGCCTGACGAGGATTTTTACATGATGGGGCCATTGACTCCCCAAACCCAATGAGACAAATCATCCTGTTTGATTTGTCTCATTAGTGAGGTTATAAGATGCTGAAATTAGGCGAGTTGCTTATTAAAAAAGGCGTTGTAACGCAGGCGCAGCTTGAGGTGGCACTGCGTGAACATACTAAGACCGGCGAGCTTTTGGGTAAGTCATTGGTGAGGATGGGCTTTATCTCCGAAGAACAACTTTTGATGACGCTTGCCGAACAGCTCTCTATTCAGTTCATCCCCAGCCTGAAAGACAAGGCTGTGCCTGAGCAAGTAATTAAAGCGGTACCGGCGCGGTTCGTGTGGCATTATAAATTCATGCCTTTG
>JAZDLG010000021.1:0-12477 GCA_043802125.1 Candidatus Omnitrophota bacterium | reverse complement strand
AGGAATTTACGCAATGGGGCGCGTTCGTCTTTAAGATTATCGCTAAAATCAACGAGCCTCGTTTTAGAGAGTCTTACGTCTTCTTGTGTTTTGATGTTGCGCGTGTTCAATTTTTTAAGTGTCTCGCGGTACGCGTCGTCTACTAAGAGCGATATCAAGTTACGTATTATCTGATACCTTTTCACGGGGTTTCCGATACCCGGATGCAAGCGCTCTATTTCGTTTTTTGTCTTCTGCCACAAAGGTATGCTGTCAAGCATATCTTCGCGGATGAGGCCGGATGCCAAGCCGTCATCTAAGTCATGATTATCATAAGCGATTTCATCGGCGATGTCAACTATCTGCGCTTCCAGCGTTGGCATAAGGTCCGGATCAAGTTCCGGGGGTATTTTTGCTTTATCGTATTGGGTGGTGTGTTTGACTATACCTTCCCTCGTCTCCCATGTAAGGTTAAGCCCGGGGAAGTCAGGGTAACGCTCTTCAAGCAGGTCCACTATCTTTAATGTGTGGATATTGTGTTCAAATCCGCCGTGGCCTTGCATTAAGTCATTTAAGATGTCTTCACCGGCGTGCCCAAAAGGAGTGTGCCCAAGATCGTGCGCTAGCGCTACAGCCTCTGTTAATTCTTCGCAAAGTGCCAATGCCTTTGCAAGGGTGCGGGCGATTTGGGCTACTTCCAGGGAGTGCGTCAGGCGGGTGCGGTAATAATCACCTTCGTGGTTGACAAATACCTGGGTCTTATACTCCAGCCTGCGGAAAGCGGCGCTGTGGATGACGCGGTCTCTGTCTCTTTGGTATGGGCTTCGGTATTCGTGTTCTTTTTCGTTTTTGTAGAGGCGCCCTTTTGAATTCCTGGATTTTGCCGCGTAGGGTGCCAGCAACATATCTTCTTTTTCGTTGATATTCATTTGCGTCCGCGGGTCAATTTAAATGACGACACGAGTTATAGCTTGCCCTACCGAAGGTAGGGGAGCGTGTCATGCGACATAACTCGTTTGTCGAAATTTATACCGATACTAGCAAGCAGATTTCTGTGAAATCTGCGTAGCGGTTTAGTAGCGGTATCTATTTAGGTATCTTCTCAATTTCCCATACAACTCATTAAGTGATTGGGAGATGATCTTAGCGTTAGAAAGTACCGGCATGAAGTTGGTGTCGCCGTTCCAACGAGGCACAATATGGATATGCAGATGCCCTATAATGCCGGCGCCAGCGGCGCGTCCTACGTTGATGCCGATATTATAGCCTTCAGGCTTTAATACGCCATCCAGCAAAAGTTTGGTTTTTTTAACGGTGTTAATAAGGTCGCAGAGCTCAGCATCGTTTAACAGCTCAATGGATGAGACATGCCTCTTGGGTGAGGCCATCAGGTGGCCGTTGTTGTAAGGATAGAGATTTAATACGGCGAAAGAGTGCTTGGAACGCAATAACACGAGGTTTTCTTTGTCTTTTTTAGATCTAAGAACGCGGCAGAAAAGACAACCTTTTGTCTCTCGCTTTGCTTGCGTGGGCCATCTTTTCGCATTTTTTATATAACTCATCCTCCAGGGAGCCCAGAGCCTTTTCATAGCTATAATCTCACCAGCGTAGTTTCTATTGTGTCTTGGATATCTATAATACCATAAGAGTTATAGGAGGCGAAAATTTTATCAGTCGGGCTGCCGGGGTTAAAAAAGATGGTCTTCCCTATTTTTTCTTTGAAACCGTTATGGGTGTGCCCGAAAATGACCAGGTCAAAACTATCGTCAAAGGATTTGCGGATGTTTAGAAGCACGTTTTCCGCGCTGCCGAAGCCGTGCATGACGCCTATTTTGAATTTCTGTAGGTAGAAGACTTCTTTTTCCTTTAAGAATTCCCGCAAGCCAGGGACGTCTAAGTTGCCCAAAGCCGCTTTAAGAGGTTTTAACGACCGGAGGTATTTAAAATATTCTAATGAAGTGAAATCTCCGGCATGGATGATCAAGTCAGCGCTTTTAAATTCATTGAATAATGCATCCGGGATATCAATGCACCTTTCGGGAATGTGCGTGTCTGCAATGGCAACTATGCGCATCTATATGAAGATCCTTGGTTTTCCGTAAAGGTCAAAAAGGTTGTTCAAGCATGTAATGTCCCACGTCATGACGCTTGATTCTTTCGCCAGCAACTTTGCGTTCCTGTCAATGCCCCCTAACCCTACGATGATCTTGTTTTTGACCTTGTGTTTGAATTTTTTTGTATTGATGATGAATTCGTTGACGTCTTGTTCGTTTATGCTGCCTTCTTTTATGGCGGTTAGCCACAGGCTGTCCAAGGCGCGGCCGAAAATGACCATTTTTAAATGGGCGTTATCAAAACTTACTATTTTCAGCTCTTTAAAGGTTGAAAGACGCAATCTCTTTCTGTCTATCTGGATGTCGTCGTCTCTTTCAAACAGATTGAAGATATCAAGCATGCGGTCCGCGATCTTCGTATTTGAGGTATTGATAAATTCATCTATTTCGGATTTTATTTTATTTTTAAAGTGCAAGGCCTGATCCGTATAGTCCGGGTCCAGGCTGTATAATTTTTCGTAATGGACGAATTTAAGCCAGAATGACATAAGCCTGTCTTTGACAAAATAAAAAGAACCGTTTTTGGAAATGATCCCGAGTTCGGTGAGTTTGTTAAGTTTTTGTGTGATCTCTGTTTTTTGTTTTCTCAAGACTCTCGCCAAGTCCCGCAGCCTGTTTGTGCCGGTAGAGATGGCATCTAAAATATAGAGAAGATCGTTTTTGTTGCGGGTTGATGTGAGCTGATGAAGGTACGACGTGAATTTAAGATTAAAGATGCCCCACTCCTGGAAGAGTAATTGTTCCAATGCCACGGTTAGTGTTTCAATATCCAGCGCTTCCTTACGAGCTACTCTAGATAGGCATGCTGCTTTGTCGGATATGGCCTTAAGATAAAAAGGATGGCCTCCGGTGAAATTGATAAGGAAATTGATGAATTCTTTTGAGATAGAGACATCGCCAAATTGGGACCTGATAAGCTCCTGGCTATTTTCGGGGTCAAGCATGTTAAGTTCTATGGTCTCAAAATTACCGAATAATAAAGACAGATCATTGGCAAGTATCTCTTTGGCTTCATTTTTTAGAGAGCTTGAAAACACGAAAAGAGTGTTTTTCTGGAACATGATCCTTTTTCCAAGGTCCTGGAAGATGTTCTTGATCCCCAATTGCTTTAAGTTCTGGAATTCGTCTAAGATGACGACGCAGGATTTTTTTGCCTCATGGCTGAATGTTTCTATAATAGCGAATAGCTCTTTAAAAAGGATTTCGGATTTTTCTTTTTCCAGCTTTGAAAGAAAGTGTTCCACGAGCATGGAGGTCAAGGGCAGGGGTTCTTTAGCCCTTTTGACTAAGATATCAAGGGTCTCACGCGTGGATATGAGTTGAGCGTTTTTAAGAAAATTGTAAAGGAGGCTGTTTAAGAATCGTTTTAAAAACAGAGGAAACTCAAAGGGTACCACGTCCACATAGACAGCCGTCAGTTTTTCATCAGTGATCTCGTTTAAAAAGTGCTTAAGGAGGGTCGTCTTTCCTAACATCTCGTCTCCTAAGATGGCGACGTTATGGCGGTAGCCATCTTTAAAATCATGGAGGCGTTTGTTTAAAACACTGATGACTTCTTTTCGTAAGACGCAGGAAAGATATTCCATACAAGCACCTTAATTTCTTATTCTAGCGAAGTCCTTGTGAGTTTTTACGAACAAGGAAACATTTTAGGTGTTTATACATCATCAGTTCAAATAATATAATGGGTTTTGAGGCTTGTGCTTTTTTCTGATCTCAAAATGCAGTGAGCCGCTGTCTTTTCTGGGCGTTTGCCCCGTCTTTGCGACTACCATGCCCTGTTGGACTTCATCTCCGATTTTTACGCCGACGGAAGAATTACCGCAATAGAGGCTTGAGAAGCCGTCGCGGTGGTCTATGATGATCGTATTCCCGTATCCTGGTAATTCTCCTAGGAATATGACTTTCCCTGTCCTTGAGGCTAGGACGTCTTGGTTAGGTTCTGTGAGGATGTCTATGCCTTTGTTTGATACACCGTTGTCTTTTTGCCTGAAGGTGACTATGACTTTTCCTTTAGACGGCCAGATAAAGTCGTTGTCGTAAACAGCGGTATTGGCGCGTTTGGCATTAGGGATTATGATCTTCTGGCCGTAAGCGATGAGGCTTGAGTCAGACAGCCCGTTTATCCTAACGATATCTTCTAATTCCGCATTGTAGATCTTAGATATCCGCCAAAGAGTCTCGCCTTTGGCAACTACATGTTCTATGCTTGCTAATTGTGCCTGGTTAGGCGACGAAGGCGCAGGAGGTTGTTCAACTGTGGCGCACGCGGAGAGTCCTAAGAGGAATATAATTATAAGTGATCTAAAAAACATTTTTATAAAATATTATATGATAACGTTAAATGAACCCACAGCTTACAGCCTGCCCTACCGAAGGTGGGGGAGCGGTTAGTCATCAGTATCTATTTTAAGCGGGTGAACGGAATCGAACCGTCGTGTGCAGCTTGGGAAGCTACCATTCTGCCACTGAATTACACCCGCAAAAGAGACTATACTCTATCACGTGATGTGTTCTTGGTCAACAATCAGCTTGATGGAACAAAACTCGCCGCACATTGTGCAGGCGTCTTTGACTTTAGGGTGCGACGACTTCCTGTAAGCAAGCGCTTTTTTGGGATCAATGGATAAGCTTATCTGCTTGTGCCAATCCCTGTTTTTCCTGGCGATCGAAAGTTTTTTATCCCACTCTATTGAACCTTTTATGCCTTTGGCGATATCCGCGGCATGGGCCGCTATTTTTGACGCGATGATGCCGTCCCGGGTATCCTGTAAAGACGGATGGCGCACGTGTTCGGCCGGCGTCAGGTAACACAAGAAGTCCGCGCCGTAGAACGCGGCAAGAGCTCCTCCGATAGCTCCGGAAATATGGTCGTAGCCAAGCGCTACATCGGTTACCAACGGGCCGAGACAATAGAACGGCGCGCCGTGGCATATTTTTTTCTCTAATTCAACATTTTCGCGTATCTGGTCAAGAGGCACATGGCCCGGGCCTTCAATGATGACTTGCACTCCGGCAGATCTGGCGCGTTCGGTTAGTTTCCCTAGTTCCCGCAGTTCTGATATCTGGGCCTTATCCGTCGCGTCAAGTATTGAGCCGGGCCTCATGCCGTCGCCAAGGCTGAGAGTGATGTTGTATTTTTTTGCAAGTTTGAGGACGTCGTCAAAGTATTCATAGAGCGGGTTTTCTTGCCTGTTGTGTTTCATCCAGTTGATGAGGATAGCTCCCCCGCGGCTGACCACGTCAAGCACGCGCTTGTTCTTTCTGAAAACGTCTATGCTCTTTTGATTGATCCCGCAGTGTACGGTAAAGAAGTCAACGCCGTCAGAGGCTTGTCCTTCAAGGACGTCAAATATCTCTTTTTTCTCCATTCTTAAAAATGAGCCCTTCCTCTTTAGCGCGCTTGAGGCTGCCTCGTAGATGGGGACTGTTCCGACAGGCATAGGCGAATTTTTGATAATGGCCCTCCTGATCTTTTTAAGGTCTCCTCCCAGGCTTAAGTCCATGACTGCATCAGCCCCTAATTCAACGCTGGCCTGGAGTTTTTTGAGTTCTACCGCCAGGTTATTCTTGTCCGTTGAAGTGCCTATATTGACGTTGATCTTTGTTCTTAGCCCATAGCCTATGGCGCAGGGGGTTTTAAGTTTTTTTGTGTTATTGCAGGTTATGACGCACTCGCCTGAAGCGATCTTTCGGGAGAGTTCTTGTCTAGATACCCTTTCTGTTTTTGCTACCAGGCGTATGAGATGGCTGAAATCTTTATCTTTGATCAGTTTATCGTACATTGAGCACCGTTCAGTGAATTGAGCACCATAATATCTAATCTAGCGAAATCCTGCGTCAGCAGGGCTCCCGCGAAAGCGGGATAATTTTTTCTTTAAGTTTTGCGCCGCGTTTTTAGGATCTTTTGCCAGGCAGATCTCGCGGATGCAGGCGACGCGTATTTTACCTTTTCCCGATGTAAGCTGAGATATCTTTTTTTCAGTGATGCCGCCGATGGCGAACACAGGGAAGCGCGATATTTTAAGCGCTCTCTGTAAAGCCCCTGTTTTTAGGGGCTCGCTTTTTGGTTTTGTAGCTGTTTTAAAAACCGGGCCGAAACCCAGATAATCCACATTATCTCTCTGCGCCTTTCTTACTTGGCTGACCGTGTGGCACGATAAGCCGATCAACTTGTCTTGCCCTAAGATCTTTCTTGCCGCGCTGACAGGCATGTCTCCTTGGCCGATATGTAGCCCATCGGCGCCAAGAGCAACAGCCACATCCAATCTATCATTGATGATAAAAGGCAGGCAATGGAGTTTGCATATTTCTAAGAGCGGCCGCGCTTCTTTTATGACGGTCCGTGTTTCGGAATATTTGTCGCGATACTGGACTAAGTCAACCCCGCCCTGTATCGCTTTCTTTAGGATGCGTTTTAAGTTTCTTGTTCCGCAGACCTTTTTGTCAAGTATTAAGTAAACCAGGGAATCGTTCAATCGTTTGTTTTTCAATGGCATAGAAATCAAATCGTAATTTTTGTATCTTTTTGCTTGCCGCGCCGTCCATCAATTTAAAAAATTCTTCCAGGACTCTCAACGCCTCTTTTACCCGCTGCGCGTTGGCCATAAAGATATTTTTAAACGATTGCCTTTTCGGTCCGCAAGAAAACGCCTTGCCGCAATCTGTCTGTGTATCTCTTCCGTGAAAGAGGCGCTGTTGATCAATGTGCGACGTCCTGCTTATGGCTGTGATGCGATGCCGCAATCGCGCTAATCTTTTTGTTAGGTGGGCGCTTTTTAAATGGAAACGCGCGATATCTTCACAGACGCGCAAGCCTTCTTTTGTCCTGTTGAGGTTGGCGTCTAAGACCTTGTAAACATCAGTCAACGCGTGATTGTCAGCAGGCATGCAGGATTTTTTTAATGGTGTTCGTCGTGGACTTATTTTTAACGTAAGGGAGTGAAATAACTTTGCCCCCATTGGCTAAAACAATGTCTGCTCCGACAATTTTTTCTTTTCGCCAATCCCCGCCTTTAACGAGAATGTCCGGTTTAAGCGATCCTATAAGCTTGTATGGTGTGCCTTCGTTAAAGATGATGATATGATCAACGCTTTCCAGCGCTGCCAGGACTTCTGCCCTGTCTCTTTCGGTGTTGATGGGCCTCTTGTTGCCTTTTAGCCTTCTCACAGAGGCATCTGAGTTCAGGCCGACAACGAGTGTGTCGCCACATGACTTTGCTTTCTTGAGGTATTTTATGTGTCCGTAATGAAGGATGTCAAAACAGCCGTTTGTGAATACGACTTTTTTTCTTGGCCGCTGTTTAGAAAGTGCCTTAAGAAGGCGGCTGAGTGTTGTTATTTTTTTGTCCATGACTCTTCAACAAGCTCGCATATGATGTGGATAATGAGGATGTGGGATTCCTGGATACGCGCGGTGACAAAGGACGGTATGACAATAGAGAGGTCCGCTATTTTTGCGAGTTCTCCTCCGTTTTTGCCCGTAAGCCCTATTGTTTTTATTTTTAATTTTTTGGCTTCTTTGACGCCTCGGATGACGTTTTTGGCTTTTCCGCTTGTTGAGATGGCAAAGGCCAGGTCGCGCGGCCCACCGTAAGCTTCAATTTGGCGCGCGAAGACGATGTCAAATGAGTAATCATTGCTAAGGGATGTCAAAATAGAGGTGTCGGTGGTAAGCGAAATGGCAGCTAAAGCTTTTCTCTCTTTTTGGAATCTGCCGACAAGTTCAGCGGCAAAGTGCTGGCTATCAGCTGCGCTGCCGCCGTTGCCGAAGATGAGTACCTTGCCGCCTTTCTTTAAGGTTTTTGTGATGATGTCAGCGCAGGCCCGGATCTTTTTTATGATATCTTCATCATAAAGTAACAAGGCTTTTGTTGTGATAGAGTCCTGTATTATCTCTTTGATCATTTTTTCCATGGGCTCATCCAAAAAATACCTTGGCTATGTTGTAAAGGTCCATATCCACGGTTTTTAGTTTTTCAACGCCTTTCTCCAATGGCACGGCTATGATCTTTGTGCCTGAAAGGCTGACCATTTTGCCGAACTCCCTGTTTTCTACAAGTTCCACAGCTTTTACCCCGAAGCGCGTGCCGAGTATCCTGTCAAATGCAGTGGGCGAACCGCCTCTTTGGATGTGGCCAAGTACGCTGACGCGTGTCTCATAACCGGTTCTTTTTTCAATTTCTTTAGCGAGATAGTCGCCTATGCCGCCGAGTTTTACGTGGCCGAATTCATCAAGGGATTGGTCTTTTGTAACGTCTGAGGTAGCGAGCTTAGCGCCTTCAGCAACCACTACGATGCTGAAAGTCCGGCCTCTTTCGTGCCTTTTTTTTAAGATGCTACAGGTCTCATCAAGGTTTATCGGGATCTCAGGTATCAAAACTACATCCGCGCCTCCGGCGATGCCTGCGAATGTGGCTATCCATCCGGCGTGGCGGCCCATGACTTCAACTACCATGATGCGGTGATGGCTTTCTGCCGTTGTGTGGAGCCTGTCAATGCACTCCATCGCGGTATTGACAGCCGTATCAAAACCAAACGTGTAGTCAGTGGCAGACAGGTCATTGTCTATTGTCTTGGGTACGCCTACGACGTTCAAGCCGTCTTTGACGAGCCTGTTAGCTGCGCCGAGGGTGTCTTCTCCGCCGATAGCGATTAGCGCGTCAATCTTAAATTTTTTAAAGTTCTCTATGACCTTTTTAACGTCTTCGGGTTTCTTGTATGGATTTGTCCTGCTTGTCCCTAATATGGTGCCGCCTTTTGGTAGTATGCCGGAAATAGCGTTTAGATCCAGCGTCATGGTTTCGCCTTCAATAAGGCCTTTCCATCCGTTCATAAATCCCACTGTTTCGTGTTTGTTGTTGTATGCCTTTCTGACTACAGCCCTGATAACTGCGTTTAAGCCCGGGCAGTCTCCTCCGCCTGTAAGCACCCCTATTCTCATTTTGAGCTCCTTGTGTAGAAGACACAACACTGGCCCAATTTCTAATAAGGGCCAGGTGTTAAATCTTTAGTCCCTGATAAGGAACAGCAATTTCATCGTTCTTTTCTGATTGTTTCTTATGTTTATCTTCAAAGCCGATGATCTTAGCCACGTGTATCTTGACGCTGATAGGCTCGTCTATGCCGAATACCTCCTGGACTTTGCTGGCGATAAGGTCCTGGAGCCGCGCCGTAAAATCCGGGATGTTAGTCTCAGAACGCAGGACGACTCTCATTCGGATATCAATGCCTTTTTTGGTAGCTTTGACGTCGGCCTTGGCGTCTTTGATCTCGGAAAGTTGATGAGCCAGCCTTTTGATGAGGTCTTCTACAGCTGATAGGGTTATAGTTACCTGGCCGTTGGGATTGGTAAAGGCTATTGTCTTTTCGCGTTGGATCTTTCCCGTGATGACCTGGGCCGCGGAAAAGCTAAGCATTATGAAGACGAGGCCTGAGAGCCCGGTTATAAGCCGCATGCGCAGGTCGTTATAGGCATACATAAGTTGCGCCATAAGCTCATTTATGTCAATAAGGTGAAACGCGAAAGCTATAGCCAGGGTCCCTATAAAGGCAAAAATGATCGTATAAAACAGTATGCTTAAGGCGGTTTTCATGAATTCCTCCGTAAATCCTACGATTTATTTTTCAACACCTTTGATCTTAACAATAATGTCTTTAGGCGAGATGTCCGCGGCTTCTTCAACCGCGTTCTTGACATTCTCCTGGACTTTTAATGCGACCTCAGGGATATTGTATCCGTATTTTACGATAATAGGTATAGTGATAGATACATTTTCGTTTTTCTCCGTCTTTGCATCTATTGCGCCGCTTTTAGTCTTTTTGCCTATAAGATGAGCGATATGTGATTTTATATCATCGCATATTCTTGATACGCCGTCAACTTCAAGAGCTGCCAAATAGGCTATGGAAGCGATGACATTGTTGTGGATCTTAATGGCCCCAAAGTCAGTTTTTTCTTCTTCACGGATCACGTCAGGCCTCTTGGTGCTGCGTTTCGCCTTTTTGTTTCGTTAAGTCATCAACCAAATGCGTGGATACATCGCCTTTTTTGAAAAGCGGGTTTTCAAGCAAACTTTTATGGAAAGGGATCGTTGTTTTTATGGGTGCTATAATGAATTCATCCAGCGCGCGCAGCATGGTCTTTATAGCTTCATTCCTGTTTTCGCGCTTGACTATGAGCTTGGCTATTAAAGAATCGTAATGAGGGCTGATCTGATATCCTTGATAAACGTGCGTATCAACCCTCACATTCGGCCCTCCGGGCAGGCTTAGCTGCTCAATTTTGCCGGGGCAAGGCATGAAATTGTTCGCGGGGTCTTCGGCGTTGATGCGGCATTCAATTGCAGCACCAGTCATCTTTATATCGTCCTGATGTATCTTTATCTTTTCCCCGGCCGCTATTTTTATCTGTTCTTTGATGAGGTCTATGCCGGTGATCATTTCAGTCACAGGATGTTCTACCTGGATCCTCGTGTTCATTTCCATAAAATAAAAGTTGTGGTTTTTGTCCAATAGGAATTCTATTGTGCCAACGCTGCGGTAGCCTGAGGCCTTGACGCCTTTGATCACGAGGTCGCCTATCTTTTTGCGCAATTTGGCATCTAGGGCCGGGGACGGTGATTCTTCCAGAAGTTTCTGGTGCCGGCGCTGGATGCTGCAATCCCTTTCGCCCAGGTGGATGACATTGCCGTAGTTGTCAGCCATGATCTGGAATTCCACGTGGCGAGGTTCTTCAATATATTTTTCTATGTATACATCAGGTGAGCCGAATGCTTTTTCTGCTTCGGATTGAGCGGTAATTAGCGCGCTGATGAGGCGCACGTCATTATGGCAGATCCTCATGCCGCGTCCGCCGCCTCCGGCCGTAGCTTTGATGATAACCGGGTATTTGATACGCCGCGCTGTTTTTAGCGCCTCTTCTTTTGTTTTGATGACAGAAGTGCTGCCGGGCGTTATTGGCAATCCTGCCTTATACATGGTTTCTTTGGCCATCATTTTATCGCCTAAGAGGCGTATGTTTTGAGGTGACGGCCCTATGAAAGCGATCTGGCAGGATTCGCATATCTCGGCGAAATGGGCGTTCTCGGATAAGAAGCCATAGCCCGGGTGTATCGCGTCTACGTCTGTGATCTCGGCGGCGCTTATGATGGCCGGGATGTTGAGGTAACTTGATGCAGGAGCGGCTGCGCCGATGCAGACAGCTTCGTGCGCCAGCTTGACATGAAGGGAATCTTTGTCCGCTTCTGAATACACGGCAACAGTGGGTATGCCCATTTCTTTGCACGCTCGTATGATGCGAAGGGCGATCTCACCGCGGTTGGCTATTAGTATTTTTGAGAACATAAATGAGGCCGTTATGCCGGCTCTATAAGGAATAATGGCTGGCCAAACTCAACCGGCTCGGCATTGTCTATAAGTATGTCTATGATCTTGCCTTTGATCTCGGATTTTATCTCGTTCATTAATTTCATGGCTTCTATGATGCAGATGACCTGGCCTACTTCTATTTCCTGATCGATCTCTGCAAACGAGGGGGATTCAGGGGACGGAGCCCTATAAAATGTTCCGACCATGGGTGATTTGATCTCTGCTGTTTTTGCGGGAGCTGCATTTTGGGCCGATGTTTCTTTGATGGGTAAAGCGGGGTTTGGATAGGTACTCGGTTGTTCGGCTGATCTAGGCGGCAAGCCGACGTTGTTTCTTAAGCCTTCCATGGAAATATCGCCGCTGGGCCCTTTTTTTAGACGAATACGCATTCCTTCTTTTTCAACCTCAAGCTCGGTCAGGTTGTTTTCGTTCATGAGATTAACCATTTCTTTAATCTCTTTGATGTTCATTTTTTCTCCGTTTTTAGAAGGATCTTTCTATGTATTCGCCGGTTCTTGTGTCTACTTTGACTTTGGTGCCTACGTCTATAAAAAGCGGCACCTGGATGATCGCCCCGGTCTCGATCGTCGCGGGTTTTCCTCCGCTTTTTGCGGTGTCCCCTTTTATTCCGGGTTCGGTATGGGTGATAGTATAGACTACAAAATTCGGAAGGATGGCCGTGACAAGTTCACCCTTATAATAAAGGGCCGTTACTTCCAGGTCATCTTTTAAAAATTTATGAGCCTCTCGGAGTTTCGTTTTTTCTATGGCTATATCTTCGTAAGTCTCGGAATCAATGAAGTGAGTGAAGTCGCCTGAGTGGTATGAGAACTGGAGGGTTTTTTCTTCAATGTATGCCTCTTCTATCTTATCATCCGACCTGAATGTCCTCTCAATGATAGTATCTAATTTGAAGTTTCTTAGTTTGGTGCGTACGAACGCTCCACCTTTACCCGGTTTGACGTGTTCAACGTTTGTCACCATATAAGGCATACCCTCTAAGTCTATGGATACC
>JAZDLG010000065.1:0-15761 GCA_043802125.1 Candidatus Omnitrophota bacterium | reverse complement strand
GGCTGCCCATAAATATCCAATATGGGCAAACCGTTTTTGTCTTGAATGAATTTTATAAAACGCTTCTTATTATTGATCACTTTGGCTTCCACCAAAGCCTTCGGAAAATATTTAAAGGTGCCCCAATGATCGTCCATGGTGAGCTCGCCGGTTTCATCCGTATTCAACCGGGAGACGATATACGTGGCCAACCTTATCCCAGCCTCGTCTATGATTCTATTCTTATGCCAACGTTCAAATGAATTGAATAACTCCCCTTTAAGAAAAGATTCTTCCCGCGTGTTTAGCGGCGGCTGATGGATCAAATGGAGACTTTTGGCAGCCACAACCTCTCCTTCCTCAATAACCTCAGCCCCGGCAACAAAAGCTTTTTTCCTTTCATTACGCTTGATCTCAAGAACATTCACCCGCCTGTCATTTATACTTGCTGGAAGATCAAACCTCATCCATTCTTCTCCGGCCAGTTCTAACACACTGCGCTGTAATTGAATCCCATGGAGCTCATAATTTTCGTTCAAGAGATTAAATTCGCTCCGATACAAAGACCCCCAGAATGAAGAAACGTATTTCCCGATGACTTTATTGAAACTGAGCGCGAACCGCTCATCTAATGCGGATTCCAATGACATGAAACGATGGACAATCCCTTCTTTGACCTGCACCAGGCCTGTTTCTTTTGCGTAGGCCTTGTCAAAAATGGCCCATGTCTTGTGCCGTCTTTGGTCTTTGGAAACCGTCCCGTCGATATATGGAGACTTACCGCCTATGGATAATCCAGCAGAGCTATCTAATTGCCTTAATATCACCGCACTTTTGTATCGCGTGAGCTTTTCACGCTTAATCGTATCGGAATGCATCTCGATGATTTTTCCGGTTGAGTTATCTATGACAGGCAGAAATGTCTTGCGGGATTTATCTCTCAAGAAATAGATCTCCAAAGGAACGCCGTGGACCAGGTCTAATTCAAATTGAGCGCCGCGATAATACCTGGATACATACCACAGCCTTTCGCCGATAAGCAACTCTCCCTTAGGAGACATCCTGCCATGAACACGCAGGGAGCCGTATTTTCTTATATCTTCCCATAGAGGAGGTAAATCCTTTTGTTCCATCGCCGTATAGACCGTATGTTTTTTCTGCCACGCGCCTAACCAAAGGGCGAACTCTTCTGTATGGTTCATGAATTTTGCGGCTTTTTGAAGCATCGCCGCGATGTTTTCGTCATTTAAAACGGTCTTCCTGAATATGCCGGGTTGCGAACCATCGATCGGCGAGCTGGAAATGGTAGGCCGGGAGGAACTCTTGACTGTCTGCTCGTCCTGCCTGATCCCTGTCTTATGATCAGGCCTGAGAACATAAGTGACGGAACCCATAAACCCTTTGAGGAATAACCGATAGATTATTCTAAGGATCGGGGCAAAAAGATAGAACAAAACTCCAACCATGCCTACGAATAACGGCAAAACCAAGAGAATGTCTGGAATTGAATTCCGGAAAGCCTTCTTTCCGCTAAAAATTACCAGGGCCATCGCGGCAAAGAAACCCAACGGGCCTAAAGCTAACGATATATTTCTTATCAGTTCATAATAATTTCTGCGAGATCCCTGTGTATTGTATTTTGATTCAAGCGGCGAGCTGGAGCGGACTGAAAGCGCTTTCTTTTCACCGCCAAAAAAATTGTTACATTTTGAGTCTGACTCAAAATGTAACATTTGCGGTAGGCCGAAGGCCAATACCGGCGAGCTAGAGGCATATTTATCTGTGGCTGTCTTTTTCAATTTGGTGATATAATCGAGCTCGCCTGCCTTAGGAGGGTTATCCAACCCCAGATAAACCATGAGTTTCTCGAAATAAGAATACAGGTGTTCGGGGCGGGGCTCCCTGAAATCTTCAAAAACTTCCAGATATACGCGCACGGTATTTTCCGTCCCGGACGGCCTTATCAACGCCCACCCTTTCAGGATCCCCTTCTTGTCGTAGAGGCTGATCATAGGGCCTTCACCGGCGTGGAAAATTTCAAGGACCTCTCCGTCTTCAAATCCATAGGACATACCGCGAGGCTGAACCGTCGCCCAAAGGCCTTTGCTGTCCTTCTGCAGCAATAACGTATGGGGGATGGCGATTTCTTTTTCCTCAATGATATTTTCTTTATCGAAGAGACCGGCCAAAAGACCCTTGTTGGCGATGTCTTCTAAGCCCTCTGCGCGGCCCTTGATAAATTCTTTTCTTTCTTCTCCGGCCTTGTCGTCGCTCAACTCCACGTCGACTCTTTCGTAATAGAACAACCCGCCCAGATTCTCAGCCATCTTTATATAGAAATCGACCAGATTCTTCCTGGCGTTCAAGAACAATTTTGAGGTCAGCGCGTAAAGGGCCAACGCCAGCACACAGGTGTCTTTGTCCTTATGGATACCGCTCCCGCGGCTATCGCGCTCACCTACAAGGCCGATCTGGCCGCCGCCCGACTCTTCCATTAAAATCAAGATGACGGCGCGCTCGTTGGCTTCCGTTTTGAAAGCCTCTTGGCCCAAATTTTTGAAGCCGACGGCTAACAGGTGCGGCGTCCCGCCGACGCTCTCGATCATAGCCTTGGCGATTTTCGAACTCGGGATAGACGTCATCAAATGCAAATCCTCAGGGTTCAGCGCGCCTTGCGCGATCCTGTTTTTGACCTGCAACATCCTTTCATAACCGATAAGGGTGAAAATCTGATTGGGAGTGAAGCAGACAATGCTCACGCCCTTCTCTTCTTTGACAACCAGGCCGAACTTTTTGGCCTTGGCAATATCGCTGGCGGGAATAATAACAGCGGTCCCAATCCTGTCAGCATCCATGTCCGCGGTAACGCTGATCAAGACCTCGGGGTTCTCGGCTAATTTGTCAAGGGCGCCGGTATATTTGAGCGTGTCCACAATACTGGGATCCGGCTTCACTATCCCTTTCATCGTCGGATCAGGCTGATCGTTGATAACAATGATCTTGTCTTGCCACGGATAATCACCGAATAAACGCTCCAGGTAATAACGCATGGTCTTGCCGCCGACGCCACAGATGCCGTCAAAGATAAACCGCGCTCCTTGATCCATGGCCTGCTTGATCATTTCAATCGCCTGCGGAGGATATAGCCTTCTGACATAATTATCGAAAAATATCATTTTGGCATCGACGCTCGAAATTAATTTTTCGTCGGCTAAGGAACCGAATCTGATTTCTCCGCTTCCCTGTCCGTAGTTATACAGCCGGTCGACTTCCTTGGCGATCATATCTGAGATATCATCCGTATCAACGCCGCCGTAATAGGTCGCGGACTTCATACCGTTCTGGTAAGGCGGATTATGGCTCGACGTGATCTCCATTGAACCTGCCAGGCCGCTGTAATATCCGATGTACGAACTGACCGGGGTGGGTGTCGAGCCGTCTGCGTCGCGCATCACTCTCAAACCGTTACCTACCAATACACGGGTGACGATATCCGCATATTCCAAAGAGAAAAATCTTTCATCATAACCGATAAACATGCCATGCTTTTCTGCGGAGATGTTCTTTTTGATATAGTTGACGTACGCCTGCGCGAATAAAGCCACGATGAATGGATGCAATTGCTGCGATTCTTCCTCGCCCGCCTTGACTTTTTCCCAGCGTTCATTAAGGTAAGCGATCCGCTGGGCAGGCTCCTTGTTGGACAAATCCTTCTTCCACTCGCTATCCATTAACGCCATAGTCGTGCCGCGCACGCCGGCCGTTGATTTTTTGAGCCGGTCCATAAACCAGTTGATCTGTGCTCGATAGCGCTGAATGATCCCGGGATCTATCGGCAGGGAATATTCTCCGGACGGATTTTTGATAATGTCAGATAAACTTTTCGCTTCTATCGGCGAGCCCGCCTTCGGCGAGGCTTCGCCAAATTCTAAAGAATTTGGCGAGCTGGATGGCCCCGGTAGATAAACCAATAGATCCCTTAACCTTTCGATGGTATATTCTTGCGGCCAATTCCTATTTTCATTCGTGTTGACGGGATTATTATTCTTCCAAATGATCCGCAGGCCGCGGAGTTCAGGATACCGGAGCAACTCCCTGATAAAATAAGACGAATCGTCCACAAACACAACTTCTTCGCGCTTGACATTGAGATCTTTGATGGTTTCAATGAGCGCCCTGATTTTCCCCTTGGCATCATTCTCAGAAAATTTGATATATCTGAATTCTTCGGCCAACCCGGCATTTTTTAATATCACGAGCTTTTTTTCCGTAGTGGCAGAGACGATCGCCAGCGGGAATGCCGCGGCCAACCTCTTGATCACGTCTTTGACTTCCGGCGTCAACAAATATTCATTAGGTGTTTGCAAGATCGCCGCGTCCCGCTCATCCCTGTATCTTGAATAATATTTTTCATACAATTCACGCTCTGATGTGAAAGGCTTTAATTTTCCTTCTTTGCCGACGCTTTCTACGATATCTGCGATCATCCCGGGAAGCATTTCTTTGGTAGGGCTGCCGAGTTTTTCCTTGACGGTTATCTCTGCTAACCCTCTCAACTCCCTTAATTTGCTTTCTGTAAGTAGGCCGGCATAAACTTCTTTATATATTTCAACCAAAATAGGAATCAGGGTCGTTTGGAGTATCGCTATCGTATTGACGATCGTCCCATCATAATCAAAGATGATGGCGCGAACTTCACCCTTCTTAATATAATCATGCTGTAACGATAGGGGCGATGAAGCCAGATCAAATGGGTTGGCTTTGTTTTTAGCAAAGAGAGCCCAGGCGGTGCTCGCGGCGTGCGCGTAGCGGAAATTTTCCGGCCAGCCCCTGGTCGGCAAACCGACGGCAAACAAAAGGCCATGATCGCCGATCTTCATCTTTTCCAGCTCAGGCATATAGGTAGCGTAGGCCGCTTCATCAGCCAGGATATGGCGGGCTAATATATAAGAAGACATGCCTTCAACCCAAACAGAATCAACGGCATAGATATTTTTTGAAAATCCTTTGATAAGCGCACCGTCTCTGTTGGCTGTCTTTTCAAAAACTGCTATATAATTCAAAGCACTTACGTAATTCTGAGGATTAATACCAGCCAGAGATCTTGTGGCATCCAAAGACAGAAGTGTCCAAGCCTGGGCATCCAGTTTTTCACCGTTGACCGTATCTTTGATCGTGCCTTCGCTATAGCCTGTTTCAAAATAAGTCCCGTTCCACATTTCGCGTATAAGCCAATCCGCGATCAGTTTGGCTTGCGCAGAATAACCTAGCGCATAGAAGAAAGCGAGAGTGTCCGCATTGTGCTCTGTGGAAGTCCAACGCGCATGCGTGCCATCATTTAAAATCCCTCCTGAAAGCGAGCCATAATTAGGCCATGACGCCCCACCCGGGATCTGAAAAGTTATGAGATAATCAGCGGCCTTATACAAAGCTTCAATTATCTCATCGGATTTATCTTTAGGCACACCGGCAGTGTGCGCATAAGCTAACAAACTTAATCCTAATAAGGATATAGGCCCAACTAAAATAAAAGAGGCGCCAATCTGGTATGCTGCCACATCATAAGCTTCGTACCAACCACCCTCCGGAAGCTGCAGGCTCAACATCGCATCAACCATTTTTCCAGCCAATTCAACTTCTTCTTTGCCGCCAAAACGTAGAAGCGCCAAAATCGCCATAGCCTGGTCATAGATAAAAGACTTATGATATGAGTAATCTGTAGAAGGCAGGCCTTGATAGCTTTCTACCAGATAAGTGCTGGGATTAATCTGCCCCTTTATCCATGCCAATTCCGGCGCTATCGGAGGCGCCGGAGGTTCAACCGGTGGCTCAACCGGCGTCGTCGTTTGAGAACCGCCACCTCCTCCGCAGGCGTTAAGCAACGCCATCAATGAACCAGTCAACGGCGTAAGCATAAGAAGCTTGAGTAAACGCCTTCTGTCCTCGCCAAATCTTCTTAATGCATCACGCCTTGTAATTGGGGACGAAATACCCCTTTCAAAAGATCTTCTGCTTTGTGAGATAATTCTGCGCAAAGCGGTAAGATTGCCCTGCCACAATCCTGACAAAAGATGCCTCTTCATACGGTAGTTCGTACCAGGTATTCTCTTTGCGGGCTGATACATGGCCGTCTGTGCCGATAACGTAAGCAAGACGCTCGTTGCTGTTTGGGTCGACGGCTGACCCGAATATCGTGCCGTCTGCCTGGGTGATAAAGAAGCTAAAACGCGGCCTAACCATTTTACACCCCCATTTTTGGTTACTGTTGACTGTTGACCGGTGACTTGGTGACGATCTATATTTACAGGCGAACCAGCTGCCCCGATTGAATTCATAACTACCCCTTCATGATTCCAAAGAGCATTGGAACCGGTATCGGCAACCAGCCACGGTAAGGTCCGATTGATCCCCGAGGTAGTTATATTGTTTGCTTGACTTTGAGGTAAAACGATAGTATGTTTTCTATTGGAAAGATGTGAGAGATTATGAAAAAAAGTATCCAGGTAGCCAAAAGGCGGCTTGAAAAAATTCGCCAGATCATGTCTAAGGCCCGCTCTCCCTATCGCGGAATGACCAAACAAGAAGCCATTAACGAGATTCGCAAAACCAGGGAAAAGCTCTGGGAGGAAAAACTTGCTACTCATTCTTGATAGCAACGAATACATCTTTGCTCTCAGCGCCCTGGGTGACAAAATATCCGAAAAACTCCTTAATAGGATCTTGAGCACCCCTAACGATACATCTGTCCGCATCCCACGCCTGATCGTCAACGAAGTACGCCACAATCTGACTCCCGAAGCCTTCAGAGAATTTATGCTCTTGATAAACACCTTAACAAAAATAGACGAAGATACTGAAGTACCATTTGAATTAGGCTCAAAATATGAATCAAGAGGCCTTAAGTCTGCGGATGCATTTATTGCAGCATACGCAGAATAGGTAAGCGCAGATATTCTTGTAACTGAGAATAGATATTTTCTATCCCGCCAAGACGATCTTCCTTTTAAAGTTTTAACTGCAGCGAATTGTCTGAAAATCTTGGATAAATAAACAACTCTGGATAATAAAGACGCGGAATATGTTGCGAGAGATCCCAGGCGAGACCCGACTGCAAGGAGTCTGGCAACCAGGCTATTGCCAAACCCCTTGTTCACTGCCGGCCCTCTGGGGAACACAAATCCTTGCTTGGCCTGTATGCCTTCTTCGGTAGTATCAAAACCAGCCTTAAACCACATGCCATAAGCCATAAGCCTGTTGTGTCCGATGTCCGAAAGCCGATGTCCGAAGGCCGATTCTACGTAGCCTCTAATGACTATCCTCAGTCTTTTCTCTTCTGTCCTCTGTCCTCTGTCGTCCGTCGTCTGTTTTTTCTGAGACACCGGCGAGCTGGAGAAATGTTCTTTGACGATCTCAAAAGCCTTATTAACAACATCTCTTACAGTTTTATCATCTGTGCGTATTGAATATATCTCAAGGCCGGCAAAAAGATGCGGCCCAAAATCAACTCTACTCGTCTTTTCGTCCAACTCATCAATGGATCCAGCGCTTTTCTTAAGCCTATCCGCCCTTACAGAAGACGGCGCCAGTAACATAATATTTAGGTCAGCATTTGCCCACGGATCTGTATCTAAAACAATGATGCCGCTATATAACGCGCTCCCCTTCAATTCCTTCAAAAGATCATTAAAATAATAATCTACTACAGCCTTTGTCGCAGGCAGATGTACAAACCTGTGGAATAATAATGTGGCGTCTTTGCTGGCGTCAACTTCTCTCTTTATGCGCGTGCGCAAGGAAATTCCTTCACTGTTTATTGCAAGAGTATTTATGCCGTCAATCCTTAAAGGCTCTTTGGTAAAATCAATCCTGCCCTTTTCAAAAAATTCAATAAGGTAGGCGGTAATGGCATGCTCGTCTTCCAGGCTGACACCCGGCCTTTCCTTTAGGAAATAAGTGAACAATACGCGCATCAGGAAACGCGGATTGATATACCTGAATCCTAAGCGGCCTGCCAGGGCCCTGCCAACTGTGCGCCTGCCTGAACCTGCAAGGCCTGACAAAGCTATCATTATGCTGTGGGGCACGTTAAAAGAAATAATCGGGAGTATATTTTTGGGCGCATTCATTGGCAAGGTAAATGCCACTGTCGTGCCTGAGATATAATCACTATGCGTTGAGATCTTCCCTCCCAGGGACTCCACATCATTTTTCAAGGACGCCAGGCCAAACCCAGTGCCTTCTATTTCTGCGGCATCCTCTCCGCGAACGCCCGGCTCAAACATTTTTGCCTGCATTTTCTGAGTTAAAACTTTTCCGGAATTCGTTACTCGCGACTCTAATTCATTGCCCGCGGCAACCTTTAACATCAGCTTGATCCTTGTCTTATCGCCATATTTATAGGCATTGTAGATAAGCTCATGCCACGAGTGGACCAAGAAATCTTCGTAAGTGAAAACCGGCTCCTCAGGCACCCTATCGTCTATTTCAAGCATTAAACGTGTTTCTGGATAACTTTTATCCAATATTTCTATAACATTAGCGGCCATTTCCCTTATACTTGCGTATCTCATGGAATAAGCAAGCCAGATATAAGAAAGCCCTTTGATACGCGCAACAGACTTATCTATTCCTGTAAAGATGAAGCTGATCTCTGTCTGATAATCATCCTCTATCCCCTTATCCTTAAACCATTGCCTCAGGGCATCCTTAAGCACCAAGAGCGTTCCGGCATTGTCGCGCAGATACTCAACAACAACAGTCTCAGAAATTTTTCCTTTAAGAGAATCCGAAAGGTTCTTCTCAAGGGCTTTAATTATGTCTATCAGCCTTTCTAAAAGATAAGGCGTCAGATGGGTGGTTTTTCTAGCGATCCTTGATGCGAAACCACCCAAGACTATAAATTTGTTCTTTATATCATGGATGTCTTCCTTTAACTGCTCAGAGGCATTGACAGGAGAAGATGCGCATTGCCCGGCCGACTTTCTTAACTCAAGGCCGGCGACATAGACCTTCTGGACATACCTTAATTCCATGGCAAGAGCTGTCACTTTGGCGCTGGCCAAATAAGATGCAAGCATCAGGCGCGTCCACGTATCTCTTTGCTCATAGAAAAGTTTTACGGCAAGTTCGGACTTCTTGAAGATATCCACGGGCGCTTTGCTGTAAAATAGTTCGTGATCCGCTATGATCGTGCCGTCTGCCGCCAACCTGGTATAAGAGTCAATTAACAACCCGTTACCTTCCCCGGTTGTTTCATTGTAATCTGTTATCCACTCAACAGGGCCTGCGCCGCGGATCGCGATATTTATGCCTCCATTCAGCCCGGTCCTTTGATCCGATGTGCCGCACGCCTCTTCCAGAGGCCTTGGCATATTGATACAGATATCAGCGCCTATAGCCTGCATCTTCAAAAGTTTAACATCTGAATTAGGGACATAGACGAACCTGCCTTTAAATTCAGGCATCTGGGCCCAATTCTTGAACTGCTCGATCCACCATTTTTTATACTCTGGCCCTCCGACAACTACCTGCGCGCCCAAGCCATAAATGTTTTCTCTTCCTTCAAACAAATAATTTAGGACTTTCTCAACCATACCCTGATTAAAATCATGGCTCAGATCAGGCATATCCCTGTACCACAAACCTCTGAGCTCATCGCGCGTGAAGGCGCGGCCTCTGTCTGCGCAATAAAGATGGACCAGGAACCTGAGCATCGGATACTGGCTTTTATAATCCGTGATCCTGCGGACCATCCAGAATGTCGGCTTCTGCGAATCAAGAGCAATGCCTGTCCTTGCCTCAATTTCTTTAAACGCAACAACTTTAGCGTCTTCGTGAATATTCCAAAGTTCTTCCTGCGAAGGAACAACACCCTCGTTTTCCATTACCCTTAATCTACCATTCTTCCAGCTCTTGCCTGAACCGTTTAATACACCGATTACGCTGACTTTAAAATCATGGCCATACATCGCCTTAAACAGCTTTTCCGTCGCAACGGCATGCTCATCGGTGACAGCATTGATAACGTCAGCCAAATGGCTTGCTGCGTAACAGAAATCAACAACTCCGTTAGGCCTCATGAACTTGGAGCGGAACTCCACGTGGCTGCCTTCAGGGATACCCAATTGGTACATCATGCGGTCCGTATCAGTGCGCATGTCACCGGCATTAAACATTTCAAGGCCCGCAGGAACAATAGTATGGTTAGTATAAACAATGACCATGTTCTTAAAGGCTTCGTCCGCCCTCATAAGAGCCGCAGCCACAACGGTATGAGCTTCATTCAGATGCAGGATATCCGGAATGATATTAAGTTTCTTTAAAAGCTGATAAGTTGCCTTGCCGTAGACGATCTCCTGCGTGAATCTATGGACGCGATAATCCGTATACAGAACATCAAACACATGAAGATTCCTTAAGAGATACGTCCAGGTACCACCCCTGTTGATGCGATAAACCTCTATATCAATCAAGGCGTTGTTAGAATGATTATTGTGGTCGTAATCATCCCACGCGAATACTTGCAAGATAAGCGGCTTGCCGCTCTGCTCATGGACTCTCTGGATAACCCCTTTAGCTATCAACTCGTCATAATCCACATCAACGAATTGACCGTTCTTCAATACCTTAGAATACATCGGCTGCACACCGTAAGCTTTGATACCGACATCATAGAGGCCTTCCAGTTTATCGCCGTAATAGGCGCCCAAGCCGCCCATTGTATTGGCGTTCTGGGCGTCATATCCTTCAAGCTCGGGGATATTGCCTTCCACGCATAGCGTCACCAAAGTTTTGCCGATGAGCTGCCGGCCATTGTCTCTTAGCCATAAAAAGGCATTTGTGTGCCTGGTTGCATCAATTTCGTCGCTTGTTTCCTTGGTTATATGAGAGAATATCTCGTGATAGAGGATTTCAAGCTGCTTAGTTGAAGGTAAGGAGAAAATAAATGGATGGATAAATACTGTCTTGGAGAGGATGTCGCTTGTTGCCACGTAACCATCGGTTTTTGCTAAGTCCGTGGTAACAATAAATGTCAGGTTTTGCGGAGGAGCCTGCTGCCTGAAGCCTTTTATAAGACCCATAAGTTCATTAAGCTTTGCCTCGAGCTCGGCTTGATATGGAGACGGCAACACGCCTTCTAAAATATCTAGCGCAGCCCTGTCTCCCGTAAGAGATACCTTGGCCTTTGCGTAAAGACCTTGAGTATATTCAGCCTGTTTGTCAGGCGCCACTGGGAATTGATATGGGTAAACCGGCGTTTTATGGACCGGGGATGAAACCGGCGAACTGGAGCCGGCGCTCTTCTTTATCGCCTCTTCGTACAGCGCCAGATATTTTCTGACGGATGCATCCCACGAGAAATTCTGCTGCATACCTCTCATCATTATGCCGCGCCACTCTTCGGGATTGTCTTTATATAGGGATACGACTTCGCTGATCTTTTCCAGGAGGGCCGACGGTGGGAATAAACGGAATAAAGTTTCCGCGACATGGCGATGGGCTGCTACCCTGCTTACCTTGCTGACCACTTCCGGCGATCTTATTTCTTTTGAGACGTCTTCTCCGTCTAATAAAACAAGCAGCGCGCCTTGTGCGGTTTTGTCAAACCCGATCTTTGTCCTATCCACCAAATTTTTTAAGATATTCGCATCATTAACATCCGCTTTCTGTCTTATGGCTTTAAGCGTCACAGCCCTAAAGATCGAACCGCCGTCTACATAAAGAAAACCTAGTTTTTCTGCCAGCAACTTAGCCACATTACCTTTTCCTGAACCCGATGGCCCGTCGATGGTCACCGTAATAGGAGAAGATGCGCTCAAATCGTACACGAGGACTTCACCTTCTTTGCTAATACGAATCTCTATGTTCTCAAGCACTAAGCGTTTGTTTGTTTCCTGGCCCAATGCTTTTCTTGCTTCTTTTTCATTCAAATCAATTATCTCCGGACATTCGCTGATTATCTTTACTTTTCCTCTCAAGATGGCATCTTTTAAGTGGACCCTAGCTTCTTTATTCATACTCCACTCATCCAGCCCAATGGTTGAGGCATTTCCAAAAGCATCTATGCACTTCTGGACAGACTGGTAGTATTTGTTATTCCTGACAAAATCCTCGTCAACCGCCGGCAAATGCCCCGGCCTGAGATTGGTCAAGGTCCAGTTTTTAGTATTGAGCTTGAAATGATCGCTCTTGGAATAGAACCACATATCGAAAGCCAGCTTGATAGGAGTAAAGATCGTGTCTCTTAGCTCAGGTGCGACATTGATGATCCTGACCACTTTATAGATGTCATGCTTTTTCTTGAGTTCATTGATCCGCGCGTCATCAGTATTCCGAACAAAGGCATCCAGGTTCAACAGGGCGCTGCCTAACGCGCCTTCCAGTTTCCGGAACTTCTTTCCGCTTGCATCTTCCACATCCTTCCCCATCAGATCAGGGGTGATAATTTCACTGAAAGTGATGGGATTATCCTGAGAGTTAAGATACTCTTTCGATTCCATATATGCTTTAAGCTCGGCGAGGAATGGCCCCAGGACAGTGTGATTAACCAAGGCCATGTTGGTGTTGAAGTACTGCTGGCCGGCTTCACCCAGGGTAAGACCCATATCGTAGAACTTTTGAAGGTTGCCGGGCTTAGTCTTGTCTGTCTCTTTGGCTTGGGCCTCTTCGCACATCTGGATACGGAATTTACCTCCAGAAAGGTATTCGACACCAATAATCCCGCCTTTGATATCCAGGCCCATCTTGGTGGTAGTAACCATGACTATCGGTGCGTGTTCTTTGGCCATCCATCCGGCGATATAAGCATTTGGATAGTTATTCGGACCGTCTCCGTTATATATGGCGTAGATCCGAGTCTCACCTTTAGGGACCCTTTGGGTTGCTACAATCGTCAAAACAGTCTGTCCTAAGTGGCCATGTCCACCTGGCTCGGTCTTTTTGGTAGTGAGTTTCTGTGTATCAAGGTCAATAGTGGGCAGGGCTGACTGGACGATCTCTTCAGCTACATCAATCCCTTTTTCATCTAAATACTTGGCATAGGTGCGCTTTTTAGCTTCCGGCCGCTTATTCAGCCTGTCTTTTAGATAAAGCCTTTTCTTGTTCTTATTATAGAGAAAGTCCAGTATCCACTCGCGGCTTTCATCGTTGACCAGCTCCCGGACCGTTACTTTGCCGAACTGAGGAGTGGTAAGGATAAGATGGAGGTACTTTAATTCAGTTACACTTATTTCCTGGGCTTTAAAGAGCTTCCGGTTGCCATTTTTGTCGTAACCGTATAAATCCACTTCAAAGAATAAATCAGTCCCCTTAGCCCCCATTCGGACATCTCCGTCCCTTCCCAATTTGCGCCATTTCTTTTTTAATATCTCCAGCCGGTCCACGTTAGCGCCAATACCCCCATCCATGGGCAAGGCTACCAGATGGACTTCTTTTGCCGCCGCTAAATACTGAACATTGCCGGCAATATCATTCTTGTAATCTACCGCTCCCAGCGAATCTTTGCGGCCTTTGGCATCTAATAGGGCCGAAGGCCAGAAGTTTTCTCCGATCACAAGAAGTGATTCCTTGGCTTTTTCTTGTGCGGCCTTCATCAGCTTATTGAGCTTTTCATGGAGGGCTTCGGAATAAGTGATATCGGCGATCAAGTTCTTCCACTCCAGCAGGGACTCAATGGGTATATCTTTGGATAGATACGTATAGACTAAGACTGTTTTGATCTTGGGCTTGTCGTTCAGCAATTTTCTGCTATCCTCCATTGCTTCTTTTCCAGTGGATTTTTTATCGGCATACAGAATAAAATCGTAGTGGCCGGCAAATTGAGCATATTCCAAAGGAACTAAATCTGTTAGAAGGATGATCTGGATATGGAGAGTGTTGCTTGAAGGTTCGTACCAAAGGGAAGGCATACCTATCTGAACGGGCTCAATAACCATATTGACCTCAAGCGGAGGCCCATTGATGTAGTGCGATACGAAGCTAATGATCTGCTTGAGTCTTTCCTGATAATCCTCTTTTAATTGAGTTATGGCCTCTGGCTTTGCCAATACAAAATTATTTTTCCCGTAAATATTGACTTTACCCAACTGAGCTCTTTCAAATCCGGCGAGTTGTTCCGGAAGGAAAGTAACACGATCAGGGACAGATACCGGGCTGCTGGAGGAAAGAGGTTCAGATTCAGCCACCGGCGAGCTTGTGGTGAGCCCTGTCGAACCACTCGCCCCATTCAACGGCTCTGTTCTCACGTTGCCCTTGGCGTCGATGATGATCTTGGTATCTTCTAAGATGAGCGGTGCGAAGCCCGAGTCTAGCTGGTCGAGCTGGATGCGGGCAGATGCGCTGTTGAGATCGAATATTTCGGGGTATTGGCTTATGATCTTGACGTCGCCCTTCAAGACCGCGTCAGCCAACAGAACCCTGCCTTCGATGAACAAGGTTTTTAAGTTCTTGGTGGAAGCTGCGCCAAAGGCGTCAATCGTGTTCTGTACGTCTTCATAGAAGCTCGAGAGTTCAATGGTCGGAAGTTCAAGGCCGGATCTTGAGTCTCTTAAAGTCCAGCGGTCTGGATCAAAGGTGTAGTAGTCGGAATAGGCCTGGAACCAGAAGTCAAAGGCGTTCTTGACAGGAGTGAAGAAGTTCGTGCGGTTGCCTGTGTTGACGTTGACGATACGCAAGATCTTATCGACGTTGTGGTTGCTCAGGATGGCTTTGACCCTTTCATCTGTAGTTGTCGCAAAGAAGGCATTGAGATTCAAAAGCGTTGAGGCGATGGCACCTTCAAGTTGGGTGTACTTCTTACCGTCAGCCTTGTCTTTGACATTCTCGATAAGATCAGGCGAGATCAGGCGCTCGACCAAGTCAGAGCCTGAGAGCATCTCGCCTGCGAACTCAACGCCGGGGAGCGCGGCTAAAGCCTTGAGGATCGGAGTCAAGACACTATAATTGAAGAGCGCGATGTTGGTGTTGAAGTATTGGCGGTTGTGCTCATTGGTGTAGGTCATGGGGTTACCTTGGACGTCGGTGCCTTCAACCGTGTCTAAACCAGACAAGCCGATCGCGTAAAAGAGCTTTTCATGGTCTTTGCTTACCTGCTTGGCCTGGGCGAGTTCCAGGATCTGGGGCCTCAAGACAACAGAACCATCAGATAAGGTGATGCGCTGGATGCCTATCTGGCCGCCTTTCTTGTCCAAGCCGGCTTTAGTTGTCGTGATCATGACGATGGGCACACGTTCTTTAGCCATCCAGCCGAGTATAGTCTCATCCAGGAAGTTGGCTGTGCCATCGCCATTGTAAAAGGCGCGGATATAGGTCTTGTTATCGTTAGGCACGATGAAGTTGAGCGCGTCAAAGAGGAGCCTGACACCCCACTGGGCATGGCCGCCCGGCGCGGTATATTTATCTTTGGTCTCTTTGCCCGTGGTCGACTTATCGGTTAATAAACCTGTTCCAATATCAATAATAGGGAGGTCTTTCTGATAGAGCATCTCATCAGCGCCTTCAACAAGACGCACGCCTTTTTCATTCATGAGCTGCCTGTAGATCCTCTTTTCTGATTCAAGAAGTGAGATATTGACCCTGTCTAAGAGATAGATCGAATCAAGGAGTTTTTTGTAAGACGGTGCTGAATCGTCATTAACCAAGGGCTGGAACACGACCGCGCTGAACCTGGCTGCATCATGGATGACGCGCAGAAGCTTGATCTCAGCGATGGAGACCTTGACGGGTTCTTCGATTCCGTGGAGCTTCACATCAAAGTAGAGGTCAGTCGCCTTGGCACCGAGCTT
>JAZDLG010000004.1:0-25925 GCA_043802125.1 Candidatus Omnitrophota bacterium | reverse complement strand
CAAGCTGCGGAGTTAACTTTGCAAAGAAAAGAAACCTATAATATACAAAATTAAATAGGGGGGTGAGACATGGTACTTAAAAAGGTCCTTTATGTTGTTTTTGGTTTTGTGCTGGGTTTCGCGATAGCAAACATAGTTTCCATGCCTGAGCTTATGGCTCAATACGGCTCTTCAAAAAACTCAGGAGCTTTTGAGGAATCGGCCATGGAACCATTGGTCCCTGCAAGTTACGGGAGGTTGGCCGCTATTTCAGGCATTGATATGTATTTTCAGGGAGAGGACGGAAATGTCTATATCGTCAAGCCGCGCTCAAGCGGCACCTTAGACACTCGCGTGACAGTGATAAAAAGAAGTCAGTGATTTTTTATGGTTGATATACCCAAGATTTTAGAAAAGGAATTTAGTTTAAGCCCGGCCCATACAAGAAATATCCTGCAGTTGCTCCACGAAAAGGCGACTATTCCTTTTATGGCGCGTTACCGAAAAGACGTGACCGGTAATAGCGATGAAGTCAAACTGCGCGCTTTTTCAGAGCGTTTCAGTTACCTCGTGCATTTAGAAGAGCGCAAGGAGACAGTTTTAAAGACTATTGAAGAGCAGGGCAAGCTTACACCTGAGCTGAAAGAGAGAGTAGAGGATTGCATCTCTAATGTTGAGCTTGAAGACCTCTATCTTCCTTTTAAACCCAAGAGGCGCACGCGCGCCACACAGGCCAGGGAAAAAGGTTTACAGGGTTTGGCTGATGAGATCAAAGCAGTGAGCGACGCGTCCTGTGATCTGGCCGCGTTGGCCAAAAAATATGTTTGTTTAGAAAAGGGAGTTTTTGACGAGAATGAAGCGTTAAGCGGCGCTTCTGACATATTGGCAGAGGAGACTTCCGAAAAGAGCGAATACAGGGATTTTATCCGCAGATACTTTTTTGAAAATGGGGTCTTCCAATCAAGGGCCAAAGTCGGTTTTGAAGGCAAGAAGACGAAATTTGAGATGTATTATAATTTTCAGGCAAAGGCCGAAGAGATCTTGTCGCATAATCTATTGGCTATCTTGCGCGGCGAGAATGAGGGTATTTTGGCGATGCAGCTTGTTGTTGACCGCAATCCTATTATGCGCTTTCTATCAGAGCGGGAGATCCATGTGGTAGCCGGGCCTGTCGCCGATTTTCTAAAGAGTATGCTGGAGGACGCCTATGAGCGGCTGATGAGGGTTTCTATTACTGCGGACGTCAGGGTCCTGTGTAAAGAAACTGCTGACAAGGTTGCTATCAAAGCCTTTGAGACGAACCTGCGCCAGCTCTTATTGTCTGCGCCGGCCGGTATGAAGCCGGTTTTAGGCGTTGACCCGGGTTTCGTCACAGGCTGTAAGGTAGTAGCGCTTGATGAGACAGGAAAGTTTTTAGAATATAACACTATTTACCCCAATGCGCCTCAGAATAACAAAGAGGACGCAGCGCGCACCTTGGCTGAGATGTGCAAGAAGCACAAAATAGAGCTTATAGCCATCGGCAATGGCACAGCGTCACGCGAAACAGAGAGTTTTGTAAGCGAAGTTATAAAAGCGCTTAAGGGTGAACTTGAGTCCCTGCCTTTCAGTGTCATTGTCAACGAATCAGGAGCATCCATATATTCGGCAAGCCCGCTGGCAGCCGAAGAATTCCCTGATAAAGACGCGACAGTGCGCGGCTCTATAAGTATCGCTCGCCGCCTGCAGGACCCTTTGGCAGAACTCGTAAAAATTGACCCGAAGTCAATAGGCGTCGGGCAATACCAGCATGACGTGGATCAGAAGAAACTCAAAGTAAAATTAGAGGAAGTCGTAGAGAGCTGCGTCAATTTCGTCGGCGTGGACTTAAACCTCGCGTCGGGAGAGCTGTTATCATATGTCTCTGGGATCAACGCGAGGATAGCAAAAGAAATGGTGGGGTATAGAAATGAACGCGGCGCATTTAAGGCAAGGAATGAACTTTTAAAGATACCCGCTTTTGGTAATAAGACTTTTGAACAAGCCGCGGGATTTCTGCGGATACGCGACGCGGCTAATCCGCTGGA
The DNA here is from genome assembly GCA_043802125.1 of Candidatus Omnitrophota bacterium. Taxonomy (GTDB): domain Bacteria; phylum Omnitrophota; class Gorgyraeia; order Velamenicoccales; family Velamenicoccaceae; genus Phelpsiimicrobium. The sequence continues at coordinate 23,880 of JAZDLG010000004.1, read as the reverse complement.
CAATACCGCTATCCATCCGGAGAGTTATAATATCGTTGAGAAGATGTGTAAAGATCTGGATCTGACGCTGGAAGGCGCTATCAAACACCCTGAGCGGCTATCAGGCATAAGAGCAGTTGATTACGTTGATGATAAGGCAGGCGCGTTTACCGTGCAGGATATTATTAACGAATTAAAGAAGCAGACGCGCGACCCAAGAGAAAAATTCAAATACGCGAAATTCAACGAGGCGGTAAAAGAAATAAAAGACCTGAAGCCGGGCATGAAATTGGAAGGGACTGTGACGAACGTCGCCAATTTTGGCGCGTTCGTTGATATCGGCGTGCATCAGGACGGGCTCGTACATATCTCCCAGATAGCCGATACCTATGTAAAAGACCCGAACCAATTCGTCAAAGTCGGCGATGTGGTAAAGGTCACTGTGGTTGAGGTTGACGCGGAATTAAAACGAGTAAGCCTTTCTATGAAAAAGAAGCCTGAAGTCAGGAAATAGCATGAGGAGGAAACAATGGGTGATCCAAGAGTTGAAAAATTAGCCGATATAATCGTCAATTATTCGACCAAAGTAAAAAAAGGTGATGTTGTTGCTATTGATTTTAGTGGTGTCAGGCCTCTGCCCCTTGTCAAAGAGATCTACGGTAAGTGCCTTAGAAACGGGGCCCGCTACGTTGAATATAATTTTTCATCCGAAGACCTGACAAAAGATTTCTACGCTTTGGCAAAAGGCGAACAGCTTTCCTATTTTCCTAAGCACCGGCTGGAGGCTATGAAAAAAGCAACCGTTTACATCGGCATCGGAGGGTTGGAAAATACTCAGGCTTTCGCGAGCACACCTTTGCCGAGTATGGTCAAAAGGGAAAAGGTACTCAGGCCTATCATCAACAGGCGCGTGGATCACACGCGCTGGGTGGTGACGCGCTATCCGACAAACGGTTTAGCCCAGGATGCCAAGATGAGTTACGAGGAATTTGAGGATTTTTATTTTAAAGCCTGTAATATTGACTGGCATGATTTTTCAAAAAATATAACGAAGTTGTGGCGGTTGGTAAACCGTTCCAGGGAGGTCAGGATAAAAGCCTCTGATACGGATCTAAGGTTTTCTATCAAAGGCATACCTGCCGTTAAGTCCGAAGGCCTGCGCAATATGCCTGACGGCGAAGTCTTTACCGCGCCTGTCAGGGACTCTGTACAGGGATATATTACCTATAATACGCCAAGTTTCTATCACGGCAAAGAGTTTAACGGCGTCAGGTTTGAGTTCAGGGACGGAAAGATCATAAGCGCCCAAGCGCAAGCCGGCTCAGGGCAAGAGCTGAATAAGATCTTAGACAGCGATAAAGGTGGGCGTTATATAGGAGAGTTTGCCTTTGGCCTGAATAAGAACATAACACAGCCGATGAAGAACATCCTCTTTGATGAAAAAATTTCAGGCTCTATCCATTTTACTCCGGGCCGGGCCTATAAGGACGCTGATAACGGCAACCGCTCGTCTATCCACTGGGATCTTGTAAAGATATTAAAAGGCGACGGCGAGATATATTTAGACGGCAAACTGATCCAGAAAGACGGCAAGTTCGTCACAAAAGAACTGAAGGGATTGAATTAGGTCGATCATTAGCAACGCAACATCCCTGTTTGCCGACTAAATTTTTTGCCGTCTGCTGCGGTTTGCATTTTCGCTGTTACGCTCCATAGAAGATTGTCGCTACAGCAAAAATGCAATTCCTTGCAGACCAAAGTAAAATGAAGTGCCAAAAAATTTCTTATTGTCGGCCTAAACAGGGACATTGCATTGCTACAAAATCGTACATAAAAGGAGACAGAAATGGACGCAATAAAGAGTAAATCAATAAGAAACCTTGAGCAGAAGATGGCCGGAATTGAACCTGGGTCGCTGCGTTATCAAGTACTTGAGGCCTCCAAGAAATTTAAATCGTCGTGGATAGAGCTCGGCCGGATACTTTACGGAGTTTATAAAGATAAACATTTCAAAACCTGGGGTTATTTGTCATTTGAGGCGTATTGCCAGACTGAGGTGGGTATCCAGAAGCAGACAGCCGGGAAGCTTATCCATTCATATTATTTTCTGGAAAAAGATGAACCGGAACTTCTCAAAGGTATTCATGCGGATGGCTCTACGGCTCCAAAAAACATCCCAAGTCTTGAGGCGGTCAATGTGCTGCGGCTTGCCGCTAAGAATAAAGAATTGACTGAAGATGATTACCAGGACTTTAAGAAGAGCGTATTTGAGGATGGGAAGGACGGCAAAGAGGTAAAGAAGCAGGTGGGTTTACGTCTGCGCTCATTGCGTGAGGAAGAAGACCCCCAAAAGGCAAGGGCTCTGCGCAGAACCCAGATACTTCGCCGGCTTTACGCTACCTTAAGGACATTAGAGAAAGAGGTCAATAGCGCTCATCTTGTCTCCGACCGCACCTCCAAGGAATTAGAAAAGCTGCTCGGCTACCTTGAGTCGGAAATAGGCGATACGCAATAAGGTATTTCGCAGTCGGGTCCCTGCCGCAGACGAGATTTTTTGCCGTCTGCTACGGCTTACGTCCCGGGTGTTACGCTCCATAGAAGATTGTCGCTACACCCTTGTCGTAATCCCTTGCAGACATTTGCCAAAAAATCTCTGATTGTCTGCGTTGCAGTAACCCGCACTGCTCATAACCTAGATTAAGTAGCTTTATGTCAAGGCTAAGCCTTGACAGGATGTTTTTTGTTAATAGGGGTATAACATATTGGTTAATAGAACAGGAGGAACAGGTGAATTTTAAAAGAAATAGCTATTTTCTAATTCTTGTACAGGTTTTTGTGTTTTTATTTATTAGTTTTAGTAATAGCTATGCGCAAGGCATAGAAGAATCTTTTAAGAAGGCTTCAGAATATTCCTCGAAAGGAATGTATGATGAGGCAATTACAGAGTTTACTAAAATTATAAAAGCTAATCCTAAGCTTGCTAAAGTCTATGCTGGCAGAGGACGTGTTTATCTGCAGAAGCAGAGTCTTGATGAAGCAATTGCAGATTTTACAAAGGCGGTAGAATATGAACCCGGTAATAATGATTTCTACTTTTTGAGAGGGCTTGCCAACTCTTTCAATAAACATTATGAACAAGCTATATTTGATTATAGTGTAGTTATAAATAGTAAGCCGCAAACACTTCTTTTATCACGTGCTAAAAAGAAATCTGATTCTTTTTTTGCTGGTGCTTATTATTTTCGAGGAGGTGTTTATCGGGAGCAAGGTAATTTTGACCAAGCAATCGCTGATTACACTAAAGCGTTACAATATGATCAAGATTTAAAAGAAGCTCGTGAAGAATTAGCGTTGATTTATGTTTCTATCGGGCTATCTTCGTTGGAAAGGAGCGAATTTGATAAAGCCATCATTAATTATTCTAAAGCAATAGAGATCAGCTCGGATGAAGTGTCGTATTATACGGCTCGTGGATTTGCATATAATCAAAAAGGAAGTTTTGATAAAGCTCTTTCTGATTATAATAAAGCCATAGAAATAAATCCCGCAGAAGCAGCTGCCTATTTTAGTCGAGGCGATATTTATTACAATAAAGGCAATTTTGATCTTGCTATGACTGATTATTCGAAAGCGATACAGATTAATCCTACAATAAGTCTCTACTATGTTGGTAGAGCAAACGCATATTTGGATAAGAATAATATTGACCAAGCGATTTCTGATTATTCTATTGCTATCAAAATAAATCCAAATGATTCGCTTGCCTACGACAGCAGAGGTCTTGCATATCTTATAAAAAAGAACTATGAGAGGGCTTTGAGCGATATGAGAAAAGCTAAAGAATTAGGTTCAAATACTCATTCTGACTTGATTGACCGAGTAGAGAAAGTAGTTGAAATAGATAATGAACTCCAGTCTTTATCCGATCAAAAAGAACAATTGAAATTGAAGCAAAGACAATCGGAAATAATCGAAGAGTATCATTCAAAATTGGCAGAGCAAAGACAACAAAAAGAATTGATTAGGTATCAAGCAGAACAGCAAGCATATTATCAGAGCATCTATAATCCAAAATCCTCATCATTCGATTTAAATTTAAAAAAGAGGTATACTATTTATAATAATGACGGTTCTTATTCGACAATACAGGAACAATAAGAACGGTAAAAATTATTTCGTTAGAAAATGAATAAGAATTTATAGTTGTTCGGAGCTTAGCTCCGAACAAATTAGGAATAAAACCAATGGATATATCAAAACTCGATGCTGCCAAACGACAATTAGACACTGCTATAAATCTTTACTTCAAAGATGCCGATCCAATTTCAATCCATACCCTAACCGCTGCTGCACATCAAATATTAATGGATATATCAAAGCCTGAAGAGATAAGATCCTTTATGAAGGATGTAGCTCTAAGCATTATTAGAAAAGATAAAGTAAAAGAATATTTATTTATGATAAACGAGGCAGAAAATTTCTTCAAACATGCAGAAAGGGACCAGCGTGCTTTACTAGAATTTACACCTGAACAAACCGAGTTTTTATTATTAGATGCCGTAGAGATGTATATGCAGATTACAAAAGAGATGCCTGAGGATATATCGTGTATGGTTTCTGCTGAAAAATCCGGAAATCGTTAGTGATAAAACAAAAAAAGAGCTTCAAAATAAAAATATTAATTTTATTCAGTATGCTGAAACAACAAACAAATCTACATTTTATAAGAAAATGAAAGACACTCTATTTCATTTTTAGCATGTAAATGGGGGCTAAATTGAAAGCGTTAACTAGACGCTTTATATAACCTTACCAATTGATTTGCGTTGTAAATAAACTTTCCGAATTAATTCCCTAATCTCCTGTTTGTCGCTTTTGTCATTTTTCGCAGCGACATTCGATTTTAGCCAAAGCATGCTTGAGCAGTGAGGGGATACTTTATGTTTTCTGTCGAAAACATAAAGTACGGCTGAAGTGTCCCACCTCACTTAAATACTATTGGGGACATACTTGAGGTAATACTTCAAGTATGTCTGAGGCCCGATGCAGCGGCATCGGGCCGAGTTCTTTAGCCGCCGAGCTGCGAAAGACCTTTGGCGTGAAGAAATCGACCAGGAGCGAGAAAAACGACGGAAGCGACAAGTAAACTACAGTGCCCGGCTGCAGATATTACCATAGTGAGAAAAATGACGGGAGCACATTTTTTTGTAAGTTTTTAGAGCGGTTTGTGTTATAATATCCCTAAATTTGTAGGGCATAGGGCACATATGATGAATCAGAAAATGGTAGCCGGTATTTTAAGGAAGCAGATGCCGTATTTGAAAAGCGCTTACGGCGTTAAAAGGATCGCTCTTTTTGGTTCTTTTGCTACGGGCAAACAAAAGAAGGGCAGTGACATTGATATGGTCGTGACGTTCGCAAAGCCTCTTGGCCTTAAGTTTATTGAATTGGCAGAGTACCTTGAAAAGGCTCTGGGGCGTAAAATTGACATCTTGACACCTGAAGGTGTAAAAGGTATCAGGATAAAAAAGGTCAGCCGTGATATTATAAGGAACCTGCATTATGTCTAAGAGAGCGGATTTAGAGAGCCTCAATGATATCCGTGAGGGTATACTAAGGATAGAGTCTTACGTCAAGGGTATGACCTTTGCGCGTTTTATCAAAGATTTGAAGACCCAGGATGCGGTTGTTCGTAACCTTGAGATCATAGGAGAGGCGGCAAAAAATATCTCTGCCGCGTTGAAACAGCAATATCCTAAAGTACCCTGGAAAAAGCTTGCAGGTGTCCGCGACAGGCTAATTCATCATTATTTTGGCGTAAATTTTGATATTGTATGGACTATCGCCAGCAAGGAATTAGCTGAAGTTGCCGGCCAAATCAGAAATATCCCCTTGACTTACCGGGGCGAAAACGGTATACTAAAAACCTGTTAAAAAATGTTCGCCATAAACACTGGTGGATGTCACTAATACACTCAGGAGGATAGAAATTAATGTTATTAGTCACTAAAAAGAAGGAAATAATAGAAGACTACAAGATGCATGAAAAAGATACGGGCTCTGCCTTTGTGCAGGTCGCCCTTTTGACTGCGCGCATCAATCAGCTTTCCAAGCATTTTGAATTACACAAGAAAGACCACCATTCCCGTCAAGGGCTGCTGAAAATGGTCAGCACGCGTCGTCGTCTTTTGTCATTTTTGAAGAAGAATGACACAAAGAAGTACGAAGAGATCCTTTCTAAGTTGGGATTGCGTAAATAATCATGAGGAAAAATATGTCTATTGAAAAAGCAGAAATTCCCTATGGGAACGGCAATATGATTTTAGAAACAGGTAAATTAGCCAAACAGGCTGACGGAGCAGTGACCGTGCAATTGGGCGGTACAATGGTCCTAGTCACGGCGTGTGTTTCAAGAGAAGCCAGGGAGGGTATTGATTTCTTTCCTTTGACTGTTGAATATCAGGAAAAGACTTATGCCGCAGGCAGGATACCCGGAGGGTTCTTCAAGCGCGAAGGCAGGCCTTCGGAGAGCGAAATATTGATCTCGCGTCTTATTGACAGGCCGGTACGTCCGCTCTTTCCGGAAGGTTTCAGGAACGAAGTCCAGGTGATGGCAATCGTGCTTTCCAGCGATGCCGAGAATGACCCTGATGTCCTGGCTGTTGTTGGCGCATCTGCCGCTCTTGGTATTTCAAGTATCCCTTTCCAGGGCCCCATAGGAGCTTGCCGCGTGGGCCGCGTTGACGGCCAGTTTATTTTAAATCCGACGTATGCGCAGAGGGAAGCAGGCGACATGGACATAATAGTTGTTGGTACCCGCGAAAAGGTCGTCATGATAGAGGGGGAGTCCAAGGAGCTTAAGGAATCCGTTATATTTGACGCGCTTAAATTCGGCCACAAGAGCCTTCAGGCATCTATTGATATTCAGGAGGCGTTCATTAAAAAAGCCGGCGCGGCCAAGATGACTTTTAAAGACAAGAGTGTAAGCGTTGACCTCGTTAAAAGTATAAGGTCTGGTTATATGCCTAAGATCAAAGAGATATGCGCGATCGCTCAGAAAGAACAGCGCATTGAAGCGTCTGATATGTTGTATAAAGAGATCTCCGAAAAGTTTTGTGTTGAAAAAGAAGAAGATAAGGTCTGTGATGCCGACATAAAGGGCGCATTAGATAAGATAGAGCAAGAAGAGATCCGCAGGTTGGCATTAGATGAGAATAAAAGGGTGGACGGCAGGGGTTTTGATGAGATAAGATCGATCACCTGCGAGATAGGCGTGTTGCCCAGGACACATGGTTCGGGCTTGTTTACCCGCGGCCAGACGCAGAGTTTGGCTGTTACGACCTTAGGCACGCGCGCTGATGAACAGATGGTAGAGGCCTTGGAAGGCAAATCTTATAAGAAATTCATGCTGCATTATAGTTTTCCTCCGTTTAGCGTAGGAGAGATCAAGCCGGTCCGCGGCCCGGGCCGCCGCGAGATAGGCCACGGGGCACTGGCAGAAAAATCTCTTAGGCCGGTAATGCCAACGACCGAAAAATTTCCTTATACAGTGAGGGTTGTATCCGAGATATTAGAATCTAACGGTTCATCCAGCATGGCAACTGTCTGCGCTTCGTCGCTTTCGCTCATGGACGCCGGCGTTCCTATCAAGGAGCCGGTTGCAGGCGTTGCCCTTGGGTTAGTGCAGGAGGGCGCGCGGCATGTCATTTTATCGGATATCGCGGGCCTTGAGGACCATCATGGCGATATGGATTTTAAAGTCGCCGGTACTCGCAGCGGGATAACCGCTATCCAGATGGACTTAAAGATAAGAGGCATTACACTTGGTTTGATAGAAGAGATATTGGAGCACGCGCTCAAGGGAAGGAATTTTATACTTGATAAAATTGTCGCTGTGATCGCCGCTCCCAAGGTAGAGCTTTCCGAATTTGCGCCTCGCATCATTAATTTAAAGATCAATCAGGAGCGCATTGGCGATCTGATAGGGCCCGGAGGCAAAAATATTCGCAAGATCATTGAGCTCACGGGCGTTGCTATTGACGTGGAAGATGACGGCAGCGTTCTGGTAGCCTCTAATGACAGCGAGGCTTCCAAGAGGGCGGTTGAAATGATCAAAGGGCTTACCGAAGACGCTGAGGTAGGCAAGTTATATAGAGGCAAGGTCAAGAGGCTCATGAATTTTGGCGCTTTTGTAGAGATACTCCCTGGCAAAGAGGGTCTTGTGCATGTCTCAGAACTCGCGGATAAGTACGTAAAGAACGTAGAAGATGTCGTTAAGCTTGGAGATGAGTTCATGGTCAAGGTCATAGGCATTGACGAATTGGGCCGCATCAATCTAAGCAAGAAGCAGGCGGAGCAAAAGAATAAAGAATAAAGCTATCCTACCGATGAAGAAGGAATATGTTTTAGAGATCATCGGCATATTCATTTTTGCCATCACCGTCCTGGTTTTTTTAAGTTTTTTTTCCTACAATTCCGCAGACCTGTCGTTTTACACGTCGCATCCCAACACACCCCCAAAAAACCTTATCAATGTTTTCGGCGCTTATCTTTCGGGCATGTTCTTTTTTGTATTCGGCTGGGCATCCTATTTATTCCCTAGCTTTTTATTTTTGTGGGGTTTAAAATTTGTCAGGGCCGAAAAGATAAGGGCTAATATCATAAAAATATTAGGGCTCTTTATCCTGACGGTCGCGTTGAGTTCATTTCTGGCCATGTTTTTTACAACACAGCAGACAGTTAGGTTCAGGCGCGGCGGTATCGTCGGCCTTGTATTTTCTGATTTTCTATCCCATTATTTCGGCAGGACCGGCACTTATGTCATACTTCTCATGTTGGGATTACTTTCGCTGCCTTTGATAGGCGAGATCTTGATATTTCCATTTTTAGCTGGTTTCTTTGAGAACATAAAAGAGAAGTTTAGTTTAAAAGCAATGTTATCCGCGTTACCGCGAAAGATCGCGCGTCCCGAGGCTAAGGTCATTAAACCCCTTCAGGCCCGGGAACCCTCATCCGATCACGAGGTGGTCAAGCCCAAGAAAATACTTGAAACGGGCCCTCTCAAAATAAAAATAGATAAGCCTAAAGATGCCGCTGTTAATGAGAAGGCGCCTGTGCGCGAGACCTCTGACGAGGATTATGTGCTCCCGTCGCTTGACCTGCTTGATTCTCCGCCGCCGCTTTCCATGCGCCAGATCAAAGATGACCTGACCGAAAATGCCAAAATTTTAGAAGATACATTGAATGATTTCGGGATAGCTGTTCGCGTGGCTGATATTGAGCGTGGGCCGGTCATAACAAGGTACGAGCTTGAACCCGCGCCCGGTGTCAAAGTCCAGAGGATCGTGAGTCTCGCCGATGATATCGCCCTTACCATGAAAGCTACCTCAGTGCGTATCGTGGCACCGATCCCCGGGAAGAACAGGGTGGGGGTAGAGGTCCCCAATATCCAGACGAGCATAGTTTTTTTAAAAGAGGTCCTTGCCTGTGATGATTTCAGGAATAGCAAGTCAAAATTAACGCTTGCTTTAGGCAAGGATATCGGCGGTAAGCCTATCATAGCGGATCTGGGAGAGATGCCGCATCTTTTGATAGCAGGTACTACCGGTTCCGGTAAAACAGTATGCGTCAACGGTATTATTCTATCCATGCTTTTTAACGCCACGCCAAATGACGTAAAATTTTTAATGGTTGACCCGAAGATGGTGGAGTTGGCTCCTTATAACGGCCTGCCTCATCTTTTGTGCCCTGTCGTGACAGACCCCAAAAAAGTGGCTTCGGCCCTGGCGTGGGTGACGTCGGAGATGGACGAGCGTTATCGCCTGCTTGCTAAAGAAGGCTGCAGGAATATAGAAGCCTATAATCAAAAAAAACAGAAATTACCTTATATAGTTGTCGTTATTGACGAGTTGGCTGATCTGATGATGATGGTCAGGGATCAGGTGGAGAGCGCTATCGCGCGCCTGGCGCAATTATCGCGCGCAGTAGGCATCCACCTTGTTTTAGCCACGCAGCGCCCATCTGTAGACGTTATCACCGGTATAATCAAGGCCAATTTTCCCGCGCGCATATCTTTTAAAGTAGCTTCTAAGGTGGATTCAAGGACGGTCTTGGACATGAACGGAGCGGATAAATTATTAGGCAGAGGCGACCTTTTGTTTTTACAACCGGGCCAGGCCAAACCTGTCAGGGCGCAAAGTTCCTACGTCAAAGACAGCGAGATCGAAAACGTCCTGCGATTTATCCGTGAGCAAGTTGAACCGGTATATGACGAGAGTATTTTAAAGCAACAGGAACAGTCCCAGCTCGGCGCTATCATGGAGAAGGACGAACTTTATGAAACTGCCGCTAAGTTGATCATTGAAACAGGGCAGGCCTCTGTGTCTATTTTGCAGCGGCGCTTACGGTTGGGTTATACCCGCGCGGCGCGGCTTATTGATATGATGCAGGACAAAGGCTTAGTCGGCCCATACCGCGGAAGTAAACCGCGAGAGATACTTGTGGACCGCGAGCAGTGGTTTAAGGACGAGATGAAGAAAGGCCAGGTGGTATAGCAAGATGCCGGAGAATAATATAGAAAAGAGTTTCGGTTTTATTTTAAAAGAAGCGCGCGCCAATAAGCATATCAGCCTTGAGGAGGCGAGCAAGCATACGCGTATTCACATTAATATCCTAAAGGCCATTGAAAATGATGATGTGGCATCTCTCGGCGCTGTGTACGTCAAGAGCTTTTTGAGATTATATGCCGATTATCTCGGGGTTGATAAAGAAGACGTCTTGCGCCGTTTCCGCCAGGCCACGGGGCAGCCAGAGGCCGGGGATCTACGTAGGGCAATATCTCCTGAGCGCTACCCGACGCGAAAGCTGCGCGCAGACATTTTATTCTTAAAAAACTGCAAGATCTTCATCGTCGTTGTTTTGGTGTTTATCGCGATCGCATTAATCGTTAAATTTGTAAAGCGCCATGCGGCGCGGCCAAGAGCGGCTCAAGTAACCACTCAAGTAGCGGCTCAAGGAGCCGCTAAAAAGGCTGAGGTGAAGCGGCCTGCGCCGGTCTCTGTTCCTGTGACTCAACCGGTGGATAAACCGGCGGTCGTCAAAAAAGAGCCTATTTCTAATCCTCCGGATGAAAAGATTCAGAAGAAGATCGTTCTTGTCATCAGAGCTAAGGACAAATGTTGGCTTCAGGTGAAAGTTGACGGCAAGGTAATTTTTCAAAACGTTCTGGCAAAGGGGAGCTCGGAGAGCTGGCAGGCCTATGAGAAAATTGAGTTGTGGTTAGGTAACGCAGGCGCTGTCCAGTTTGAGCTCAACGGAAGGCCACTGCAGAAGATAGGCAGGCCCGGTCAGACGTTAAGGCACGTCGTTGTGACAAGGGCCGGGCTTTCTATCCGCGGATAACACATCCTACCTCGTTTGAGCAAAATAATATGAGAAAACAAAAAGGAAGAAAAGAATTTTGCGGCGAACGGGTCGGTATGGTGACGCTGGGCTGCGCGAGGAACACGGTAGATTCCGAGGCTATATTGTCCGGGGTGTTGGCGCAGGGGGCTAAGATAACCGCTCCCCATAAGGCCACGACGATCTTGGTAAATACCTGCGCTTTTACCAAAGAGGCCAAAGAAGAGTCCATAGAGGCCATCATAGACCTTATTGAACTTAAGAAAAACGGTAAGATAAAAAAAATCGTAGTGCATGGCTGCCTGGTAGAGCGTTATTTAAAAGAGCTTAAAGATAATTTTAAGGAAGTTGACGGGTTCGTTGGTGTCTCACATCTTAAAAGGCGTTTTAACGCGGCGGCGCGATTGACGCCCGCTCACTACGCGTATATTAAGATAGCGGAGGGCTGCGCCAATCGCTGCAGCTATTGTTCCATCCCTTTGATCAAAGGCCCTTTAAGGAGCAGGAGTGAAGCTGATATCCTAAAAGAGGTAAGGCGGCTTGAAGAAAGCGGAGTCCGGGAACTTGACATCGTCGGACAGGATGTCACTCTTTTCGGCGCAGACCTATGCCGTAAAAATGGCCCCAAAGCTTCTCTGGCATCTTTGCTTAAAAAGATATTAAAGTCAAGCCGCATACCGTGGATCAGGCTTTTGTATCTTCATCCTAACCGCATGACGGATGAACTCTTGGAGCTTTTTTCCGGCAAAAGCCGCATCTGTCCTTATGTTGACCTGCCTCTTCAGCATATCAATGAAAGGCTGCTTAAATTGATGAACCGCGGGGTGAGCAAACAAGCGATCCTTGACCTCATCTCTAAATTAAGAGTCCGCATCCCGGGTGTCGCATTGAGGACGTCGCTCATCGTGGGTTTTCCGTCCGAGACAAACAAAGAATTCCGGGAGTTGCTGGATTTTGTCAAGGTAACAGAGTTTGATAAACTCGGCGCATTTAAGTATTCCCGCGAGGAAGGTACAATCGCATACGATTTTAAAGGACAACACAAAGACGAGGTCAAAGAAGATAGGTATAATATCCTTATGTCATTACAAAAGGATATATCGGGAAAATTACTTTATAAGACATTGGACCGGACTGTTAACGTTATGGTGGATGAAGAGAATAGCTCCGGATCCGGCATTTACGTAGGCCGTACGAAACGCGACGCGCCGGAGGTGGATGGCGTCGTTTATTTAAAATCCGCTAAATATTTAAGGCCGGGCCATATTGTCAGGTGCCGGATCACCGGTACTCATGAATACGATTTGGAGGGTGAGGTAGAGGTATGAATCTGTCAAACAAGTTGACACTTTCGCGCATAGGGCTGACTTTTTTAATGATGGCGTTTATTTTTTTAGATGGGGTCATTCCAAAAACATGCGCTTTCATAATTTTTCTTTTAGCATGCCTTACTGATTTTTTGGATGGTTGGTTTGCCAGAAAGAGGAATGAGATATCTGATTTTGGAAAGATAATGGACCCGGTAGCCGATAAAGTACTGGTCTTAGGCGCTTTCTTGTCTTTTGTGCAGCTCCAGCTGGTACCCGCCTGGATGGTCGTGCTTGTTATCATAAGAGAATTTTTGTTAACAGGAATGCGCCTATTCGCTGTCAGAAAGGGTGTTGTGCTGGCTGCTGAGTCCGCAGGCAAACATAAGACCGTTTCTCAGATGGTGACTATATTTTTTATCCTTATTTTTCTTGTCATCCGGGAATCAGCCGTTTCTTTTTCTTTCTGGGATGAAAGATTTCAAGGTGGTTTTAGATCCGGTATCTTTGTGCTTATGAGTATCACCGTTATTCTTACTCTTTATTCCGGATGGAGCTATTTGTGGCAGAATAGGAAGTTTATTAGGAGCCTCTGATGGAGCGCTTGATCAAGCTTTTTTCTACTTTTTTCTATGTCGGCATGATACCGTTCGCTCCCGGCACCATGGGTAGTTTCGCCGGGCTTCTTGTTTTTTTAAGCGTAAAGGATACCCCTTTAGTTTGCGCGGCCTTGTTCGCGCTTATCGCCGGGCTTGGTTTTTTTTCAGCCGGGCGCGCTGAGAAGGTATTTGGTAAGAAGGACCCCGGGCAGGTCGTCATTGATGAGGCTGCCGGTATTTTTATCGTTTTTTTTATGGTACCGGTACATGCGCTAAACCTTTTGGCAGGTTTTGTTCTTTATCGTGTTTTGGATATATTTAAACCTTTTCCGGTGAGAAGGCTTGAAGGCCTTCGCGGGAGCTTTGGCATCATGTCAGACGACCTGCTCTGCGGCCTTTACGCCAACCTTATTTTACAAGGCATGTTAAAATTAAATATTTTGCATTAAGAGCTTTTTTTATATAGAATAGATTGAACACATAGGAGCTAATATGGCTGAACGCAGGGCAGAAGTAAGGCAGGAATCGCTGGATATGATATATGATACGATCCGCAAGGGCATAAAGGAGCGGGCTACGGACATACATTGGGAGCCGTTTGCTTCAGCCGGCAAAGAGGAAATAGTCATACGTTTCAGGGTAGACGGTATCTTAAAAGACGTTGAGCATCTCGTGGAAGATAAGACGAGCCTTTCTTCCGTAGTTAACGCCATCAAGATCATGGCTTCAATGGATCCTACGAAGAGGCGCAATCAGCAGGACGGCCGTTTTACTTTTATGTTTGATAATACCGAGTATGACGTGCGCGCGGCTACCATGCCTACGCTTTTGGGAGAGAAGGTAGTAATGAGGCTGATGGACCGCAATAAGTATTGTATGAATCTTTCCGACCTGGGCATGTCAAAAGAAGTACTGGAGTTTTTGGATTCTATGATCTATAAGCCCGAGGGTTTTCTTGTCATCACCGGCCCGACCGGATCCGGTAAGACCACGACCCTTTATTCCATCCTGCAACATATCTATACCAGGGAAAAAAATATATGCACTATAGAAGACCCCGTGGAAGTCAAGTTTTTAGGGATCAATCAAATAGCCGTAGATCATGAGTTCGGCATGACTTTCGTCACCGGATTAAGGGCGATCATGCGCCAGGACCCTAACGTTATTGCCGTAGGAGAAATGCGCGACGCAGAGACCGTGCGCACGGCGCTTCAGGCCGCGCTTTCGGGTTCCATGGTGTTCTCCACGCTTCATTCCAGGGATGCCATCAATACTATCGTCAGGTTATTGGATATGGGCGTTGAACCGTTCTTTATCGCCACCGCATTGACTGGCGTTGTCTCGCAGAGGTTGGTCAGGATGGTATGCAAGGTCTGCAAGGGCCGCGGATGCCAGCAATGCTCCAATATGGGTTTTAGAAAAAGAACGGGTATATTTGAAATTTTAAAGATAAGTGATATAATGAGGGCACTCATTTTAAAAAGGGCATCTGCCGAGGAATTGAAGGCCGCGGCCATAGAGCAGGGCATGATACCTTTTTCAAAGTCGCTTGAGCCTCTGCTGGCTTCAGGCTTAACTACCCAAGAGGAGATAGACCGCGTTCTTGCGTTGCAATAGTGTTTAAAAGAAGGATCTAATGATGAAAGTCCCGCGAAAGTTAGGCGAGATGCTGGTGGAGAACGGCCTGCTAACCGAGAGCCAGCTCCTTGAGGCGTTACAAACCCAGAATAGGGAAAGAAAACTTTTAGGCGAGATCATAGTCCAGCAAGGTTATACGACTAAAGAAAAACTTGATGCCGCTCTGGCGCGCCAATACGGCTCAAAGCTGGGAGAGATCCTCATCAATAAAGGCTTAATCACTTTTGACCAGCTATTGCAGTCTTTTGAGGAGCAGAAGAACTCGTCAAAATCCGTGGGTGAGATCCTTATTGACAAGGGTTTTGTGAAGGAGTCTGATCTGATGGAGGGGTTGTCTAAGCAGTATGCTATCCCTTATGTGAAGCTGTCCAATTATGAAATCAATCCGGAGGCTGTTTCCAAAATACCCCTGGATGCTTTGAAGAAGTATTGCGTCTTTCCTGTCAATGTAGAAGATAACATGCTTGTAGTTGCGACGTCAAACCCGGAAGATTTTATCGCGGAGTCCGACTTAAGGTTTTTGTCCGGCATGTATATCAAATTCGTCCTCGCTTCAAAATCAGACCTTTTGTCTTTCCTGGAATAAATGACGGCGCAAGATATGGAACGTAGTATGTGACATAACTTGCATGCCGGAATTTATCCCGTGACTGCGAAGCGCTTAGTCATCGGGATCTATCTTGTGTTTTACCTTAAAAATTTAATACTGCGAAGAATTGAGTAGGCAGGGCCTTTGGGAGAGAGTTTGCTTTCAAAGAGGGTTATATTATCTACGTAGAGGTCATACGGCTTAAAACCGCGGTTTATTTCTTCAATTTTTTCAATTAACGCGATCTTATTGCGCGGAGAGCGAAAACGCCCGAGTGTCGCGTGAAGTTGGAATTCCTTATCATTTAAGGAACCGCCTAGAAGGCGGGCTATTTTTTTTGAGTTGTTTTGTTTATCTTCAAAACCCGCCCATAAGATCCGCGGCGCCCGCAGCGAAGGAAAACATCCCAGGCGATACAATGTAACCTTGTAGCTTTTTTTTGAGGAGAAGTCTTTTCCTAAAAGCTCTCCGATTTTTTCCGCATCTTCTACTCTTACTCCCCCTAAGAATTTCAAGGTTAAATGGATATTTTCAGGTTCAACCCATTTGATGTCAGGGCCGTATTTTTTTAGTTCATTTTGCATGGACTGGAGGCGCTTCTTTACGTCAGGCGGAAGTTCTATTGCGATAAATAATCTTTTTTGTTCTAGGAGAGGCATTCTAACAGTAACGCAAGGGCAGCGTCTTTGGCCAAGTGTTTGATCTTTAGCCTGGTTCCAGAAAAGTTAAATTTTTTAAAGTAGTTGTGGCGGCCGAGAGACACAGCTATAAAGACAATACCCACGGGCTTTGAGGACGTAGCACCAGAAGGGCCCGCGATGCCTGTTATGCCTAGGCCTACGTCAGCCTGCCCTAATCGTTTGACATTTCGGGCAAGCAGGAGCGCGGTTTCTTTTGATACGGCGCCGTGTTGCCTTAAGACTTCGCCGGGGACATTCAACAGCTTGATCTTTGCCTTATTAGAATATGCGACGATACCTAAAGTAAAATATTTTGAACTTCCAGGAATATTGGTCAGGGAGTCGGCTACCAGGCCGCCTGTGCAGGATTCGGCTAATGCCAGTGTCAGTTTCTTTTGAGTGAGGATGCGCGCGACTGTTTTTTCTATCATGGCCATATTATATACCAAAACAATCCTCTTGACAATTCGCTATTGAAACATTATATTTATAGGACGGTCTTCGGGAAAGGGTGAAAGTCCCAGCTGGCAGTTAGCCGCCTACGGCGGAAAGCCTGCGAGCCCCGATAAGGGGCAGATCAAGTGTAAATCTTGAGCCAATAGTAGAGCCTAGATGATAGAAGATCAGGAGCATTATTTTTAGATCAGCCATTTCCCGAAGACTTATCTTCGGGCTTTTTTATGCGCTTCAACTCCATTGAAGAAATTTTGGAAGACCTGAAACATGGCAAGATGGTCATCGTCGTAGATGATGAGGACCGCGAGAACGAAGGTGATCTTGTCATGGCCGCAGGATTTGTAACCCCCGAGCATATCAATTTTATGGCAAAGTTCGGCCGGGGCCTGATCTGCATACCTATGGAGGATGAAAGGCTAAAGGCCTTGGAGATCTATCCGATGGTCAGCCCTTTTGCAAGGGACCATTTTGAGAGGGATCCATATGCCACGGCCTGGATGATCTCTGTTGATGCGAGGGAAGGAGTTACTACTGGTATTTCAGCCCATGATCGTTCTCGCACGATAAAAAAGTTAATAGCGCCTGATGCTAAGCCCGGTGATTTTATCAGGCCGGGCCATCTTTTTCCTCTGCGAGCCCTGCGCGGAGGGGTTTTAGTGAGAGCGGGCCATACCGAAGCCTCTGTTGATTTGGCCAGGCTCGCCGGATTGTATCCCGCAGGCGTTATTTGCGAGATCATGAATGAGGACGGCACGATGAGCCGCCTGCCGCAATTGATAGAATTTTCCGTCAGGCATTGTTTAAAGATATGTTCTATTGAGAGTCTTATTGAATATAGGCGTAAAAGCGAAGTTCTCGTCAAAAAGATAGTTGAAACAAAGCTTCCGACAGAATTCGGGGAGTTCAGGATGGCCCTTTATGAGTCTGTCCTGGATGGGTCTCATCATGTCGCCTTATGCATGGGCAGCGTATCCGAGACGAATAAAGATGAAGCGGTCTTAGTGCGGGTTCATTCGGAATGTCTGACCGGAGATGTTTTCGGGTCTTTGCGCTGCGATTGCGGCCAGCAATTAAAAAAAGCCATGGAACTCGTGGCTAAACAAAAGAGAGGCGTTATCCTTTATATGAAACAAGAGGGCCGGGGCATCGGCCTTGCCAATAAGATCAAAGCTTATTCTCTTCAGGACCAGGGGTTGGATACGGTTGAGGCCAACGAGGCGTTAGGATTTCCCGCGGACCTGAGGGATTACGGCATAGGAGCTCAGATCCTGGTGGATCTGGGTATAAAAAAGATCAGGCTTTTAACAAACAACCCCCGTAAGATCGTCGGGCTGGAGGGTTATGGCCTGCATATCGCAGAAAGGCTAAGCCTGGAGCCTAATAAGACCCGGGAGAATACAAAGTATCTTAAGACAAAAAAGGAAAAACTGGGGCATATGTTTGACTAAAACATTCAAACAAGGAGGGACAAATGGTTAGGGTGAATGAGGGTGGCATGGTGGTGAAGGGCAAGCGTTTTAGTATAGTTGTTTCGCGTTTTAATGATTTTGTGACAAAATCTTTGCTTGAAGGGTGTTGTGACACTTTAAAGCGCCACGGCGCCAAAGAAAGCGAAATAGAGATCTCCTGGGTACCAGGCGCTTTTGAGATACCGACTATTGCCTTAAAGCTCGCTAAGAGTAAAAAGTTTGACGCAGTGATATGCCTTGGCACGATCATCCGTGGGGATACGCCGCATTTTGATTTTATCGCCGGCGAAGCCGCTAAGGGCATAGCTCATGTTTCCATGGAAACAGGCCTTCCCGTGATCTTCGGTATAATTACCGCAGATACGTTAGAACAGGCGATGGAGAGAGCCGGCACTAAGGGCGGCAACAAAGGCAAGGACGCTGCCTTAAATGCTATTGAAATGGTCAATTTGTTAGATATAATATGAATGAGCCCACAGCTTACAGCCTGCCCTACCGAAGGTAGGGGAGCGTTTGTCGCGACGTAAGCTGTTAGGGCGAATTCATCCTTGACGTTTACCTTTTAATTATTTTAAGGTTAACGTCGAGGATAAACAAGAACTAGGTTTTATGCGTAAACGCACTAAAGCCAGAGAATTGGCGCTTCAGCTTCTTTACCAGGCTGACGTTACGAACGCCTGTGTTAAAGAGCTTATAGATGATTTTTTCGCCATGGCTGCTAATGCCGAGGAAGAGCCATCTGTAAGGGCCTTTGCCACGGAATTAGCCACGAGTGTCGGCGATAATCTTGTCGCCATAGACGAAACAATCGCTATGTCCGCCACCAATTGGCAATTAGACCGTATGGCTACCGTTGACAGGAACATATTGCGACTGGCAAGTTTTGAGTTACTTTTTAGAGATGATATCCCTCCTAAAGTGGCCATTAACGAAGCGGTTGAACTGGCCAAGAAATACGGAGATCTTGAATCCGGCAAATTCGTCAACGGCATCCTGGATAAGATCAACAAAGATAAAAACCCCGGCCCTAAATCTTAAGTGGACAGATTCAAATGTGCTCAAAATTTGCCGATCTCCACGTTCATAGCAGCTTTTCAGACGGCACGTTCTCGCCTCAGGCAATAGTTGCCCAAGCCCGCAAAGCAGGGCTCGCCTGCATCTCCATCACAGACCATGATACGGTAGACGCTATTGACCCGGCATTAAAAGCCGCTGGGGAAGACCTTGAAGTGCTCACAGGCGTTGAGTTGACCGCCGAATCAAAGGGCAGGGAGATCCACATCCTTGGGTATCTTTTTGACCATAAGGACTTCGATTTTTTAAAGATGCTCAAAGATATGCAGGATATCAGGGTCAAGCGCATTTACGAAATATGTAAAAAATTAAAAGATCACAAAGTTGTCATAGAACCGCACGATATTTTTGATTTGGCCGGCGCAGGTAGTATCGGCCGCCTGCATGTAGCAAGGGCGCTGTATAAAAAAGGGCATGTGGGTTCTATAGCCGAGGCGTTCTATCGTTATATCGGTGACAAGAGCCCTGCTTACGTCGGAAAATTTAAAATGACGCCCAAGGAGGCGATTGATTGGATATTAAAGGTAAAGGGCATACCCGTTTTGGCTCATCCATATACTCTTGACGATAGCGCGCTGATATCTGATTTCGTCAAAGCCGGTATCATGGGCATTGAATGCTTTTATGCGGAGCACTCCGAATATCAAAAGAAGGAGTTTATAAAAATAGCCGAAAAATATAACCTCATCCTGACAGGTGGTTCTGACTGTCACGGCGAGGCCAAAGAGGCAGTGCGCATGGGTAAAGTAAAACTACCTTATGAGTATGTGGAAAAGCTCAAAGAGGCACAATGCAAGCTGATGTGAAGAGATTTATCCGCATGGCTATATCTCTGGCAGAAGGGGCAAGAGGCGAGACTTTTCCTAATCCTTTAGTGGGCGCGGTTGTTGTCAGGAACGGCCGGGTCGTAGGCCGAGGTTTCCATAAGAAGGCCGGAGGCCCGCACGCTGAGATCTATGCCTTAAAAGAGGCCGGCAGGCAGGCCCGAGGTGCCAGCCTATATTGCACTTTTGAGCCTTGCAGCCATTATGGCCGCACCGGCCCTTGTGTGGATGAGATAATTTTGGCAGGTATCAAAAAAGTCTATTGCGGCATCATAGACCCCAACCCTATCACAAGCGGCAGGGGTGTCAGGGCATTGAGAGAGGCCGGCATTAAGGTCAGCGTCGGATTTTTTGAAGACGAGATCAGGCGCCTCAACGAACCTTTTATTAAGGCCGTGACAAAAGGCATGCCTTTTGTCACTGTCAAGATAGCGGAATCTCTGGACGGAAAGACCGCGACACGCACAGGCGAATCTAAATGGATAACAAGCGAGTCTTCGCGTCAATACGCGCACTTGAGTCGCCGGTTCTACGATTGCATCATGGTCGGTGTCAATACGGTATTAAAAGATGATCCTGTCCTTGAAATGCCATCGGAGCGTTTTAAGGGCAACAAACTTATAAAAGTCGTGGTTGATTCGCGTTTAAGAATACCCCTGAGCGCAAAATTATTAAATACTTGTCAGCCGGTGATCGTGGCCTGCGTTAAAAAGGCAATTTTAAAAGAAAAAAAATTAAGGCAAATGGGTGTTTTGGTTATCCGCACAAGATCAAAAAAAGGCAGGGTAGATATAAGGGAGCTTTTGGAAAAGCTTGGGCAACTGGAGATCAGGAATGTTTTGGTGGAGGGTGGTTCAGCATTGATAGGTTCGTTTCTAGACTTACGCTTGGCTGATAAGGCTATTGTGTTTATAGCACCGAAGATCATTGGCGGCACCAATAGCATTCCTGCTGTTGGCGGAAAGGGCGTCAAACAATTGAGGTCTGCCATTGGACTAAAAGATATCACGATGAAGCGGTTTTCAGGCGATATCATGTTAGAGGGGTATCTGGACTATAGATAAAACTTATGTTCACCGGCATTATTGAGGAAACAGGGCAGGTAAAGGCAATGCGTAAGAGGGGAGCCATAACGCGTCTTGAGATCTTGTCAGACAAGGTTGCCGAAGGCACAAAAGTGGGCGACAGTATTTGTGTCAATGGAGCGTGCCTTACAGTTGTAGGCGTGCGCGCACTCGTTCTTTCGTTTGACGTAATTGGCGAAACGTTGGGCGCTACGACCTTGAAGAGTTTGGCATATGGAGAGCGCCTCAATTTGGAAAGGGCTTTGAAGGCAGGTGACCGTATGGGCGGCCATTTTGTCTCAGGCCACGTGGATTGTGTTGCTGCTATCCGCTCCAGGAAGATCTCCAGAGGTAATCTGGAATTTCAGATAGGTGTTTCTCCTAAATTCTTAAGATATATCGTCCGCAAAGGATCCGTGGCTGTGGATGGTATCAGCCTGACCATAGCTGATAAAAAAAGCGGAGGGTTTTCTGTCTGTATAATCCCGCATACGGCTAAAGCAACTACTTTATGGAAAAAGCAGTCAGGCGATAAAGTCAATATTGAGTTTGATATGCTTTTAAAGGGCGCATTGTCAACGTAACCCCTTTATGATAAGATACTTCCGCTCCGGGGGATGGCTCAGCTCGGCTAGAGCGCTTGGTTCGGGACCAAGAAGTCGCGGGTTCAAATCCCGCTCCCCCGACCAATTTTCCTGATGCAAAAGCAAATCCACGTTATATTCAGCGGCCACGTTCAGGGCGTGGGGTTCAGGTTTACGGCCGAATCCATTGCCAATGAGCTGGGGTTATCAGGCTGGGTAAAAAATATCCGCGGAGGGGATGTTGAAGTTGTTGCCGAAGGCCAAGAGGCGGCATTGAAAGATATCGTATACCGATTAGAAGAGCAATTTTCAGGTTATATCGTAAAAAAACAAGTCTCCTGGGGCTCTGCGACGGGTGAGTTTAAAGATTTCAGCATAGAGTTTTAACATATATGCGTTATGCGGTGTTTTCGGACGTTCATTCCAACCTTGAAGCTTTCCTGGCTTGCCTGGATTTTTTAAAAAACGCGAAAATAGATAAATATCTTTTTCTCGGAGATATTGTAGGTTACGGCGCTGATCCGAAAGAGTGCATATCTCTTTTAAGGGCTCTTAACGCTTGTTGTGTCGCAGGCAACCATGATTGGGCAGTCGTTGGGTTAACGGATATAGATTATTTTAACAACGACGCTAAAAGATCGCTTTTGTGGACAAGAGAAAATATTTCTGAAGCTGACCGTTTGTTTCTTTTAGACCTGGAGCTTGTCAAAGAAACTAAGGATTATTGCCTCGTCCATGGCACTTTGAACCATCCCGAAGAGTTTGACTATATGACAGATCCTCTTCAGGCTGTTAAAGATTTTTATGCCCTTAAAACAAATATCTGTTTTCTAGGGCATTCTCATAGGAAAGGTATTTATATTGAAGATGCAGATAAGACCTTCTATAAGGAATCTTTGAGGCTTGTTCTAGAAGAAGGAAAGCGCTACATTGTTAACGCAGGCTCCGTAGGCCAGCCCAGAGACGCAGATCCAAGGGCCTGTTTTTGTATCTATGACGAAGAGGAATCAAGTCTTGAGTTCCAGCGCGTTAGCTATGATGTGGCAAGCGCCCAGAAAAAGATAATAGATGCGGGTTTGCCTGGGTCGTTAGCGTGCCGGCTTGCTGTAGGCAGATAATGGATGTTAAAAAAGAAATAGATAAACTTAAGGAGGATGTCAGGCGCCACGACCGGCAGTATTATGTCTTGGATGACCCTAAGATCTCAGATAAAGAATACGATCGTCTATTAAAGCGGCTTGAGGTGTTAGAGCGGCAAAATCCGCAATTTGTCACGCCCGATTCACCGACACAAAGAGTCGGAGGCGAACCTGTCTTAGGCTTCAAGACCGTGCGCCATAAAAAAAAGATGTTCTCTTTGGACAATACTTATTCTTTTGACGAGATGCGGGACTGGGAAGAACGCGTGCATAAAAGCTTACCCGGCGAAAAAATAGATTATATGGCTGAATTAAAAATAGACGGCGTCAGCCTGGGCCTGGTTTACAGAAAAGACGGGCTTTCTTCGGGTGCTTTACGGGGAGACGGTGAAAACGGAGAAGACGTGACATCTAATATAAAGACCATAAGGGCTATTCCGCTAAAATTGTTAGGCCAGGCTCACCCTGATATGATCGAGATAAGGGGAGAGGCTTTTATGTCGCGCAAAGATTTTCAGGTATTGAACAAAGAGAGGGAAGAAGAAACTCATGCGATTTTTGCCAATCCCAGGAATGCGACTGCCGGGACGCTTAAGACGCTTGACCCTAAAGTCGTCTCAAAGCGCAGGCTGTTTTTTTTAGCTCATTCTATAGGCGCATTCAGCGGTATAGAATTTTCGTCGCAGAAGGAATTTCTTGATAAATGCAGATCCTGGGGCCTGCCTATTAATCATCACGCAAAGCATTGCGCTACGTTTGAGGATGTCATTGGGTATTGCCGGCATTGGCAGGATGAGAGGGATAGCCTGGATTACGAGATTGACGGCATTGTCATCAAAGTAAATTCTTACGAGCAACAGGAGCGTCTCGGTTTTACCGCAAAAAGCCCCAGGTGGGCCATCGCGTATAAATTCCAGGCAAGGCAGGCAACAACTACTGTAAAAAATATCATAGTAAGCGTAGGCCGCACAGGCGTTTTAACGCCGGTCGCGGAACTCCAACCAGTAGAATGCGCCGGGGTTATTATAAGCAACGCTACTCTGCATAATTTTGACGAAATAGAGCGCTTAGACGTCAG
>JAZDLG010000039.1:0-8516 GCA_043802125.1 Candidatus Omnitrophota bacterium | reverse complement strand
TTTATCTGCGCTGAACTTTCAGCAGGTACATTGCTGTTTAATTCGTGGTATTCAACCATCGGGACCTCAATATGAATATCTATTCTATCTAACAACGGCCCTGAGATCTTTGACCGGTATCTATAGATCTGGTTTGGCGTGCATCTGCAGGCCCGCCCGCCGGACAGGTGGGAAGGTTTTTGTTGCCCGAGCATTCCACAAGGGCAGGGGTTCATGGCGCAGACGAGTTGAAAGCGCGCAGGGAAGGCATGGGATCTTAATGCCCTGTTTATTCTTATGTATCCGTCCTCAAGCGGTTGGCGAAGCGCTTCCAGGGCATCCTTATGGAATTCAGGAAATTCGTCCATAAATAAAATGCCGTTGTGCGCGAGGCTTATCTCGCCGGGTTGGGGAATGGAGCCGCCTCCTATCAGGGCTATGCTTGAAATGGTGTGATGAGGCAGCCTTATGGGCATTTCGTTGATAAGGCCTGCCTGCGCGTCCATCAGCCCTGTGGATGAGTGTATTTTTGTGGTTTCAATCGCTTCCTCTTCTGTCAGATCCGGCAGAATAGTGGGTAATCTTTTGGCGAGCATAGTTTTGCCGCTGCCAGGCGGCCCTATCAGGAGGATGTTGTGCTTTCCTGCCGCGGCTATCTCAAGCGCCCTTTTGGCTGTTGCCTGGCCTTTGACATCAGAGAAATCTAATTCTGTATCGTAGGCGCGGACGTTGTCTAATGCCTCTCTTTTGTGAGGCGATCGGCTTTCAGGGTCTAAAAGAAACTCTGTTATTTCCCTAAGCGTTTTAATACCAAATACTTTTATGCCTTTCACTATTGCTGCTTCATTTGCGTTTGCAATTGGAATAACTATTTTTTTGATCTTTTTTTTCTGCATTGTTAGCGCCATGGCCAGCGCTCCTTTGATCGGCCTTAGCTCTCCGTTGAGTGATAGCTCACCTACAAAGTAATATTCTTTTAAGAGCTCGGCGTTGATCTGGCCTGAGGCAGAGAGTATGCCTAAAGCAATGGGCAGATCAAAGGCAGAACCTTCTTTTTTTACATTGGCCGGAGCAAGGTTAATGGTTATTTTGCTGGCAGGGTGGTCAAAACCGCTGTTTTTTATGCCTGAACGCACGCGGTCTTTGCTTTCTTTGATGGCTGAGTCCGGGAGGCCTACGATAGAGACGCAAGGCAGGCCGTTGACCACGTCTGTCTCTATCTCAACATGGTAAGCGTCTATCCCCAGAATGCCGAAACTGTAGATTTTCGCAAGCATATCGCAGGCTTAAAAGTCCTTGATTTTTTTAGAGGTTATACTTATAATGGGAAAATTGCACGAACGAAGTTCTTGAAGGGTACTGGAAGGGAAAGAACTTATAACTGCTGTAATTTACCATAAGGGATCAGCTGTGTCAATAGGAAGTTAAATGAGGCCACAACTTACAGAACCGCCGCTCTGCGGCAGGTGAATGTAAGTTGTAAGGCCGAATTAATCCCGTGGCTGCGAAGCGTTTAGGCATCGGGAGCAATGTAGGTAACTTTACATTAAAGAAGTGAAAACGCATGTTTTTTTAGCCATATTCGCATTTTTCTTAGGGATAGCCCTGTTTGGCATCTTTAAGTCTGTGACGTTGTTTAAGAGGAATCTAGGGCTTACGCATAAACTCGGCCTATTGACCATGGATTTGGACATAGCCCAGACCTCTTTAAATAAGACAAAGACAGCTTTAAGTGATAGTTACATGAAGAGCGCGGAATTAGAGGGTAACCTAAATGACATTGAAACAAAGTTTTCAAAGAAGGAGAAAGAAGCTGAAGAGCTTTTAAACACTATAAACAAGCTGTCGCAAGAGCTAAAAGAGGCCTCTGATTTTAATGAGGATCTGTCTGAGGCAAATAAGGAGCTAAGGGATCGGTCACTGCGGATAGAATTGGAAAATAGCGAGATAAAAAATAAGCTTTCATCTATTCAAGAATTGAAGTTGGCGATCAAGGAGTTAAAGATAAAAATGAGGATGGAAAAGCAACGGAAACCGAAACAACCCGGGCCGCCAGTAAAAAATTTATTTAAGCCGGTTGTTTTGTCGCCTACGGAAGGTAACATGGGATTTTTTATTAAAGACGGCAGGTCTACTTTTGATGAGATAGTTGATATAAGGGTCGTGCCCGTAGAAGAAAGAGGCCTATAGATGCGGGAGATCTTTGTAGATATTGCTCGTAATCACGTTTTGATGGTGACGTTATTGGCATGGGCCATCGCCCAGACCATAAAAGTAGCGCTTGGCGTGCTTCGGACAAAAAGATTTGATTTTAGGTGGTTTATCGGCACAGGCGGTATGCCGTCGGCGCACGCCGCAGGTTCCAGCGCCCTGGCGGTTATCATAGGGCTTGATCATGGTTTTGACGCAGTGTTGTTCGCGCTTGCTGCCGTCTTTGCGGTGGTTACGATGTTTGACGCGCAGGGCGTGCGGCGTTCCACAGGCAAACAGGCTTCCATTTTGAATAAAGTCCTGGATGATATCTATTGGAAAGGCAAAATAGAGGAAGACAGGCTAAAAGAATTGATCGGGCATACGCCCATTGAAGTCTTCATGGGTTCTATTATCGGCATATTGCTCGCCATTATTTTTCAACGCTAGAGGGAGGATAAGACGTGAAGAAGATACCTGTTATTGCTATTGCTGTCGGCGTTATTTTGGTTTTGTCGCTTTTGGCTTTGAAGGTGAAGAGCCTGACAACATCCAAAACCCAGCAGGTGCAGGTGTCTGGGTCTGTGTCTGTAAAGAGCAAAGACGTTCCGTCGACTCCGTCGACTTCGTTGCCTTCGGCAAGTTTTGACGCGTTGTTGAAAAGCGCTGTGGCGCTGGAATCGCAGGGTGAACTGGTAAAAGCCAGGGATGCTTTGCGCAGCATAATGGCGACGTATGCTGCAAGCTCCGGCATTGGAGATGTGCAGAAGAGATCGGAAGAGCTTAACATGAGGATAATGCTTTCGGCCATCAATCTGCCGGGCGAGACAGTCATCCGCGAAGTAGCCGCAGGAGATTCCCTGAGTATGATCGCCGATGAATATCACACTACCGCGGAATTTATAAAAAAACAGAACGGTTTAAGGTCCGACGTGATAAGGCCGGGGCGGAGGCTTAGGATATGGACCGGGAAGTTCAGCGTTCTCATTGATAAATCGCAGAACTTGCTCGTGCTCAAGTCTAACGGCGAGATCGTAAAGTCCTACCGCGTATCAACAGGCAAGAGTAATATCACGCCCGTAGGTAATTTTAAAGTAGTCAATAGACTCGTCAAGCCCGCATGGACACACGACGGCAAGGTTATTCCGCCTGAGAGCCCTGAAAATATCCTCGGCACCAGATGGCTTGGTTTTAACATTCCGGGCTACGGTATTCATGGGACGACACAACCTGAGTCTATAGGCCGGCAGGTTACAGCCGGGTGCGTGCGCATGCTTAATAATGAAGTTGAAGCATTATATGACATCCTTCCCGTGAATACGGAAGTCACCATAATAGATTAAGTATTGCGAAGGGTGGACATATGATCGGACTTGAGTTTGAGAAACCTATCCTTGAGCTGCAGAAAAAGATAAACGAGCTCAAAAAATTCACATCAGAGAAGAGGATAGACCTATCCGGCGAGATCAAGCGCCTGGAAGAGAAGCTTGAACATCTCAGGAAAGACATATATGGCAAGCTCACTCCATGGCAGCGCGTGCAGATCTCGCGCCATCCCAATAGGCCCTATACCTTAGATTATATCCAGCTGATCCTTAAGGATTTTATTGAACTTCACGGCGACAGATCTTTCAGGGATGACCACGCCATCATCACAGGCTTGGCGAAGTTAGACGGCCAAAAAGTCCTTGTGATAGGGCATCAGAAGGGGCGGGATACAAAAGAGAATCTTAAAAGGACTTTTGGGTGCGCTCATCCGGAAGGGTATAGAAAGGCCATGCGCATGATGGAGTTGGCCCAGAAGTTTGGCCTTCCCATCCTTGTTTTAATAGATACACCCGGCGCTTATCCCGGCATCGGCGCCGAAGAGAGAGGCCAGGCCCAGGCCATTGCCTGGAACCTGAAGATGATGATGGGTATAAAAACCCCTATCGTAGCGGTTGTCATCGGCGAGGGAGGCTCCGGAGGAGCTTTAGGTATAGGTGTTGCGGACAGAGTATGTGTTTTAGAGAACGCTTATTATTCGGTGATTTCCCCGGAAGGGTGCGCAGCGATATTGTGGAAAAATAGTATCAAGGCGCCTGTTGCGGCAGAGGCATTGAAGTTGACCGCCGCAGACCTTTTAAAATCCGGAATTATTGACGAGGTCATAAAGGAGCCTTTGGGCGGGGCGCACGTGGACCCCGAAGAGGCGGCGAAGAACATAAAAGCCTCAGTCAAAAAGTATTTCGTAGAGCTCTTAAAGATACCCAAAGACGAGTTATGCGCCTTGCGTTACAAAAAATTCAGGGTGATGGGCTCATTTGAGGAGGTCCATGAAAGCTGAACAGGAATTGATAATCCTGGGATTATTAAAAGATAAGCCTCGCCACGGTTATGAGATAAGAAAACAGATCAAAGAGGTGGTCAGCACGTTCGCGGCCCTGGAAGTTGAATCCATTTATTATTCTTTAAATCTGCTTGAGAAAAAAGGTTTTGTCAAAAAGGCAACAAGCTCTAAAGGGCCGCGCCCTGAAAAGTTCATCTATAGCATTACCCCAAAAGGAGAGCAGCGTTTTAGCCAGTTGTTGACTAAGAGCCTGCTTACCGCGGACAGGCCGAATTTCAGTATTGATATAGCGCTCTATTTTTTGCCATATCTGCCCGGCGACATAGCGCTGCATCGCCTGAAAGGCAGGGTGAGGGTCTTATCGCGCGTTGAAGAGGCGCTAAAGCGCCTGACAGAACAGCTGCAGGAAAAAGCATCTTACCATTTAAAGTCCATTGTTGAGCACAATCTGGAACTTCTTCAAGCTGAAAAGAAGTTCATCCAGAAGGTTTCGGAAGAAATAGCAAAACAAAATATTTCCATACCCGAATGGCCGCACAAGCCATAACTTACTATATTACATATAGTTAAGTTCTTGCCTGATCAATAATCCATTAAAAAATAATTTTCCTTGACATACTTAAATTTAATTAGTAAAATTTTACTAATTATGCCTAACCTAATTCGTGATCTATTGGTAAAACAAGCAAAAAGCTTCCCGGACAAGCCGGCCATTGTATTCGCGGATGTTCCTATTACGTTTTCGCAGTTGCGGGATAATGTCTTCAGGCTTGCTAATAACCTGACGCAATATGGCATAAAAAAAGGCGACAAGGTCGCGCTCTTTTTGCCGAACTGGCCGGAATATATTTATTCCTATCTAGCCCTTTTTTCTATAGGCGCGACTGTGGTGCCTTTTGATTTCATGCTGAAAAATGACGAGCTTGAAGCATGCCTTAATCATTGCGAGGCGAGGCTCCTGATCGCCAAGCAAAAAGAAGATGTCTCGTTAGAGAACATCACGCGAAATGTCAGATCCATAAAAGATATCGTATTAGTCTCAGACCAGAAGCTCCAGGGGTTTCTCAATTTCGGGGAGTTTTTAAACAAAGGCCAAGCATCGGCGCCGGTTGTTGATATCGCGGATTCCGATAAATCCCTCATCCTCTACACGTCAGGTTCAACCGGCAGGCCCAAAGGTGTCCTTTTGAATTACAGGCACTTAAGCGCCTCACCTGCGGCCATGGAGTTTTTCGTGGACCTGACACCTTCAGATGTTAAAATATCGGCCTTGCCATTGTCGCACGCAGGCGGGCTCGTCTATCTGCAGAATTGCATTTTTTACGGTATCACGCTTATCCTGATGGAAAGGTTCGTGCCGATAGAATTTTTAAAATTGATAGAAAAATACAAGGTCACTTGTTTTCACATGGTGCCGTCCATGTATTACGCGCTCCTGCACCTGAAAGAATTTGAAAAATATGACCTTTCCAGCATCCGTTGGGTCAATGTCTTCGGCGCGCCGAACTCGCCCGATGCTATCCGTCGTTTTAGGACGTTTTGCCCTAATGCTAAACTCTTGAATGGCTGGGGGCTGACCGAGACCAACGCGCCGAACACCGTTACACCATTAGGCAGCGATAGGATAGAATCCATAGGCCGCACCGCGCCTTGGATAAATATACGGCTCGTAGATGACGATGGGAGCGAAGTGCCTGAAGGCGAAGTCGGCGAGATCACTATAAAGAGCTGGGTAGTCATGGAAGGGTATTACAAAGATCCCGCGTTGACGGCTGAAGTATTAAGAGACGGCTGGTTTTATACCGGTGACTTAGCAAAAAAAGACAAGGAAGGGATGTATTATATCGTGGGCCGCAAGAAGGATATGATAAAGGTCTCAGGCCAGATCGTTTTTCCTTCGGAGATAGAGGAGGCCTTACATAAACATCCGCAGGTCTGCGAGGCGGCGGTCATAGGCATGCCGGACGCTCTCCGTGGCGAATCAATTAAGGCATTCGTCGTTTTAAAAAGCCAAGGCTCAACCAGCGACCAGGAGTTGAGGCAGTTTTGCCGCGAGCACCTTGCCCATTTCAAACTGCCCCATGAGTTCGTTTTTGTCAATGAGCTGCCCAAAAACAGGGCCGGCAAGGTTGATAAGGTGCTTCTTAAACAACAGCAAAGTTAAGGAGAAAAAAATGCAGATGAAAAGAGATATTCATTTAACGGGCGCGGACCTTTTGGGCATGGTGCAGGTCAAGCCCGGAGATTTCGGCAAATACGCTATTATACCCGGCACGACGGAGAGGCGCGACGCGCTCCTGGAGTACTTAGAGCATCCGGTGAAGAATTTTTCATTTTTTGAATACGCTATGTATACGGGGACGTATGAGGGTGTTAAGATTGCAGTCGGCAACGGCGGAAGATTTTCGCCTGATACTGCCATTATGGCTGAGATATTGTGCGCCGGAAAAGTAGAATATATCATCCGCGCCGGTTCCTGCGGCGCCCTGGATGAAAAAATAAAAATAGGCGATATCGTCCTTGCCACGGGTGTTGTGCGCGGCGACGGCGTCACACCTTACTACGTGGATAAGGCGTTCAAAACGCTTCCTGACAAAGGTTTGAGCGATGTGCTCCAGAAGGCAGCAGAAGATAGCGGCGTCACTGTGCAGAAAGGCGCTATGTGGACGACAGACGCGCTTTTGCGCGAGACAAGAGAATTAATAGAAGCTGCCAAAAAAGAAGGGGCTGTCGCTGTAGACATGGTCTCAAGCGCTCTCTTGACCATCGCCCAGGTCAATAACATCAAAGCGGCGTCAATTTCCGCTGTCAGCGATAACCTTATCACCGGCCAGCTCGGTTTTATCAATCCTGATTATTATGAGGCCGAGGCAAAGGTGGTCAAGATATGCCTTGACGCTGTCGTAGCCCTCGCGAAACAATGAAAGAATCAATACTATTCTGGCCTGTGCACATCAAGGGCAAGGCCTTATATATTTTAGATGAGACGAGGATACCGCAAAAGGTCGTATATCTAAAGATAGGCGATCACAAGGAAGCCATACGCGCTATTCTGGATATGAAGACGCGCGCCTTTGGCCAGTTCTTGACGGTCTGCTATACCTTTATACTTGAGTTAAATAAGGCAAAGGATAAGAACAAAGTTGAACAAATGAAGATTCTCGGTTCGGTAGCAGAGGCTTTTAATAATAGCCGGCCGACCTTTCCTTTTGAAGAAGTCACGTCCATGATCTTGGGGTTTGCCAGGAAAGCATATGCCAGCCCCGTTCCGGATTTTGCTGATGATCTTATAAAGGCACTGTACGGATTTTTGGAACAGGGCATAAGGCTCCAGCGTTATAAAAGGGCTGAAGAAGCCTCAAAACTTGTCAAGGACGGAGACGCTATCTTAACGCACTGCCATGTTTCAGGAGAGATGAGCCTGATCGGCGAGTTTTGCCGTAAGGCAGGAAAGCATGTAAAGTTTTTCGCCACGGAGACGCGGCCTTATTTTCAAGGCGCCCGCCTGACTGCATGGGAACTCAAAGTTGAGGGCTTTGATGTCACGCTTATCCCTGATAACGCTGTGGCGAAATTGATGAGCGAAAAGATGGTAGACTGCGTCATCGTCGGTTCTGACCGCTCGGCTAAAAACGGGGATTTCGCCAATAAAATAGGCACATATCAGATCGCTCTCTTAGCCAAACATTTTAAGATACCTTTTTATGTCCTCACCCAGCCGTCCGATAAGATAGAGAGCGGAAAGGATATTCCAATTGAGATAAGGAATGAAGACGAGATATTGACCTATGCCGGCCGCAGGCTGGCGCCAAGAGGTGCCTTCGCGTATTACCCGGGTTTTGACGTCGTCGGACATGGACTTGTGACCAAGCATATAGCTATAAATGGAAATTAAAGAAAAGATACCTTTGGTGTTCGGCGTGCCCGATGTCTCGTTTTACGCCTCGTTTCACGAGGCTTTTAAAGAAAAAAAAGTTTTTGTCGCGGAGCTCAGGCCCGGTTTAGAGGGGATGAGGAT
>JAZDLG010000035.1:0-2853 GCA_043802125.1 Candidatus Omnitrophota bacterium | reverse complement strand
TGTGCGTTTTCACGCTATGCAGGCTATCATCACATTCGCAGCTCTGTTTGTCCTACAGATATTCCTTGGATTCATACCTGTCATAGGGCTGATCCTATTGCCTCTTGTAAGCATCGCAAGCCTCATCCTCTGGATAGTCCTTATGGTCAAAGCCTACCAGGGTGAAAAATTCAAATTGCCCGTTGTAGGAGACATCGCCGAAAAACAGATCTGACCTCAAGCTGGCTTTAATGCGAAATAAAAGATTGTTCTGGGTCTTTGCTTTAAGCAGCTCGGTTTATTTTACTCAAGGCATAGAAACGCTTCCTTCCCAAAGCCTGTTCTATTATCTTAAAGAAACTCTCGGGTTTTCTCCTGAAAAGATAATGGTGATCTCAAGCATCATTACCTTTGCCTGGCTTGTCAAACCAGTGATAGGTTATGTCGTAGACAACTTTTTAAACAAGAGGGGATGGATCTTTATATCCCTTGTCCTTAGCGCCATTTTCGTATTGATATTAGGTTTAAACCATCTGCCGCTTGCCATCCTGGTGGCATTCTTGCTCATACATGGAGCGTTCGCTGCCTTTAGAGATGTCTCCGCGGACGGGATCATGTGTGTAGAAGGCAAAAAACACAATGCCACAGGCAGGATCCAAAGCATCCAATGGATGTCTATCTCAGTTGCAACACTACTTACCGGCATAGGAGGGGGATATATCGCTGAAAAATGGGGCTATAAGGCCGGGTTCTTATGGCTAATACCTTTCTACGCGATCGCCGGCGTTTTCGCGTATTTTTATAAAGCTGACGACGAAGCGCGCGCAGCGCGCGAAGCGCATCCTAAGGCGCCAACAACGCTACTGCGAGACTTAAAAAAAATATTCGGCGATAAAAGACTGCTCATCGCGGGCCTATTTGTATTCCTTTACAGGTATTCACCGTCATTCGGCACGCCGCTTTTTTTCATCCAGCGCGATACCTTTAAATGGAGCAAGCTCTGGATAGGCAGCCTGGGTACCCTGGCGACTATTTTTACCATAGCCGGCGCCCTGCTATATTACAAATTCAGCCAAAGGATAAATATCAAAAAATGGCTATATGTGTCGGTCTTTTTGGGGGCGGTCACCACGTTAAGCTATCTTTACTATACGCCTGTAACCGCGATCATTTACGACGTCGTCTATGGCCTTGTCGGGATGTTCATATTCCTGATGCTGTTGGATTTTATGGCAAGAAACTCCGTGAAGGGGCTTGAAGCAGCGTCATTTGCCTTGCTTTGCAGCTTAAGTAACTTAGCCCTTGTCACAAGCAACTTATCAGGCGCATTCTTGCTGCCGATGATCGGCCTAAACGGCTTGATAATCTTGTCTTCATTTACCAGCTTTCTGTGTTTGTTCTTAATCGAAAGGATAACTTATGTGTAAATCTATCAAAGGCACAAAAACTGAAAAAAACCTGCTTGCTGCTTTTGCGGGAGAATCTCAAGCGCGAAATAGATATACCTACTTCGCGTCTATTGCAAAAAAAGAAGGCTATGAACAGATAGCCAACATCTTTATTGATACCGCGGAAAATGAAAAAGAACATGCCAAGGTATTTTTTAAATTCCTTGAAGGCGGAGACGCTGAAATAACGGCAAGCTATCCGGCAGGAAGCCTGAAAGATACAAAAAGCAATCTGGAAGCAGCGGCAGCCGGAGAAAATTTGGAGTGGACCACACTTTATGCCGATTTTTCAAAGGTCGCGCAAGAGGAAGGTTTTCCTGAAGTGTCACGGGCATTTGAGCAGATATCCAAGGTAGAGAAATTCCACGAGTCAAGATACCGCAAGCTTATTAATAACTTATCTAACGGTGAGGTATTCAAAAAGAAAGGTATTGTGAAGTGGCATTGCATAAACTGCGGATACGTCACAGAAGGCAGCCAGGCCCCAACCCAGTGCCCGGCGTGCAAGCATCCTCAGGCGTATTTTGAAGTTTTAGCTGAAAACTACTAAAATGGTGATGGCAATGGCCTGCCTTAAAAAATTAGCAATAGTTATCGGAATTTCGGTCCTGGCCGGATGCTCCCAACCCCTGAATATCCAGGCCGTAAAAGGCACCTGGAAACCTGCAACTAAGGCTTATCTGGCCTTAGGGGACCTTACCATAAGCAATGACACCATTGCCTGGTCAAGCGGGCAAAAGGCGCCATTCCGCGTAGTAACACAGGACAAATACGACATTATCGTAGAGCTTACAGGAACAACCTATAAATACCTGAAACTCACACCCAAAGATAATCTTGTTGACCTGGAAAAAGAAGACCTCAGGGTCACATTTTATGAAGCTTCCCAGGGCCTGGATGATAAAAATGCAGCAGAGGGGATATATACAAGACATTAAGGTACACCCACTTGCAATCGCTTTATAACTGTCCTATAATAGATAAAGAAAATATGGAAAACAAAAATGACAAAACAAACCGACGTAAGGGCAATCGCGTCTACGCGAGCTTTGTAGAATACTGCCGTGTAGAGGATGAACATTCAAAAAAAGTCCAGGCCTTTACGGAAAATATCAGTATCTCCGGCATCTGCATACTAATCAATGAGGAGATCAAGGCAGGATCTTTCCTATTCATAACGATATATCTGCTGGACGGAAGCCACACCATAGAGACAAAGGGAGAGGTTATGTGGGTGCGGCCTTCAACATTCCTGGACGTAAAAGACAGCAAACACTACGATGCCGGCATCAATTTTGTTGAAATAACTAAAGAAGGCCAAGATAGGCTTTCGCGCTACTCCACCAAGTACGCCAACGAAAAACCCGCTCCACATTAATAGAGAAATTAAAAAGGAGAACGCATGAAGATTAAGTTGTTACCTGGC
>JAZDLG010000061.1:0-2154 GCA_043802125.1 Candidatus Omnitrophota bacterium | reverse complement strand
AAAGGCCTGTCCGCTGACGTATGGAGCGACAACTTCTACTTTTTTAACTGACCTTATCTTCTGGGAAAGTATGGCGAAATCAGCTATACCCTCTTCGCTATGAACGATCACCTGGGGATTAGAGCCGATTATCTTGTCTTTAAGATCATTATCAAAACCTGTCATAACGGCAATGACTATGATCAGCGCCATAACGCCTATCGCGACACCCAGGCACGAGATCAGGCTGATAATGGAGATAAACCGCTCTTTCTGCAGATTCAAAAAATAACGCTTAGCTATAAAAAACTCAAAATTCATGTCTTGTCCGGGCGAAGAAGCGGAAAAAGGATCACGTCCCTTATGGAAGGCTGATCCAATAAAAGCATGCACAAGCGGTCAATGCCTATGCCTAAGCCTCCTGTCGGCGGCATGCCGTATTCCAATGCTTCAACGAAATCTTCGTCAAGGCACCGGCCGGCAGCAACCTCATCTTTGATCTCTTCAAGAAGCCGAAGCTTCTGCTCAATGGGGTCGTTAAGCTCGGAATAGGCGTTAGCGACTTCCATGCCTGCGACATACAATTCAAACCTGTCGGAGATGAGCGGGTTTTCTTTCTTATTCTTGGCCAGAGGGCATAGAATGCTGAAATATTCAGTAAAAAATACCGGCTGTGTAGGCGCGTCTTGTGTCAATATCTCCTCGACCAACTTTACGATCTGTGACCTTGTGAGGCGGTCCTCCACAGGACGCCCCTTCTTTTTGAGTTTTTCTATCATCACGCGTGCCTCATCCTGCGGCTCTATGCCAAAATTCTCTTTGACGGCTTGCGCGAACGAACGCCTCGGCCACGGCGGCGTCAGGTCTATGTTTTTGCCCTGATATTCTATCACAAGCCTGCCTAAGACAGTTTGCGCGACATGGGCAAAGATGTCCTCGGTTATCTTCATCATATCTTCGTAATCGCAATAAGCGGCATACAATTCCAACATCGTAAACTCAGGATTATGCCGCGTTGAAACACCCTCGTTCCTGAAGCTGCGGTTGATCTCATATATCTTTTCAAATCCGCCTACGATAAGGCGCTTCAAATACAGCTCAGGCGCGATACGCAGATATAACTCCATATCGTACTCATTGTGGTGTGTCTTAAACGGCCTTCCTGCAGCACCCCCGGGTATCGTATGCATCATAGGCGTCTCTACTTCCAGGAAGCCCTTTGAATTTAGGAAATCCCGTATGGCTGCTATGATCTTAGAACGCATGATGAATATCTCCTTGACCTCGGGGCTTGATATAAGATCAATGTATCTCTGGCGATAGCGTATCTGAATGTCTTTTAAACCGTGCCACTTCTCAGGTAACGGCCTTAAGGATTTAGAAAGAAGCGTAAAGCGCGTCACCTTAAGCGTGGGCTCGCCGGTATGGGTCTTAAAAGTCTCGCCTTCAACTCCTACAATATCGCCAATGTCTAGCTTATTGAAAAGCTCAAAACCAATCTCATCCAGGGACCCCGTCTCTGGATGAGATGGGGTCTCTTTTCTGACGTAAAGCTGCAGCCTGGCTTCCTGGTCCCGAAGGTCAGCAAAACATACCTTCCCGTGTTTTCTTTTAGCCATCAGCCGGCCTGCCAAAACCACCTTTTCATTTTCCTTGAAAGAAGACAATAACTCCTTGATAGAGCTCGTCTTATTGAATTTTTGTCCGTAAGGATCCGAGCCTGACTCTTTAAGGGACTTTAGTTTATCTATCCTCTGTTGGATGATCTCATTTAATTCCATGGCAGAACCTCGTGTAGGAGACACGACACCGGCGCAATTTTCGGCACTGGGCCGAACACTGGCCCAATTCCTTATAAGGGCCAGGTGCCGATTAGCGCCGGGTGTCAATTAAATAGGAAACTACAGGCCCTTATTATATCTGAGCGCTCAGACGGTGTCAATTGCAATTGCAGCTATAGGGGGGAACTATTTCCTGATGAGAACACGCTTGTTGACGCGCTTGGCTCCGAAAAAGCCTATGGTGAACTCAATTGCCTTTTTTGTGTCAAAGTCTCTGCAGGAAAAGACGTTGATGTAAGCAGAGTTCCACAACTCCGAAAAGTGGCCTGTGATAGAACTCGTCTCAATAAACTGGAGCATAGAAAAACCTGCGGTATGGGCTTCATTATAACCG
>JAZDLG010000059.1:0-17638 GCA_043802125.1 Candidatus Omnitrophota bacterium | reverse complement strand
TCGCCTTCAATGACAGCGTTAGCCACATCAAGTATAGGCTGAGTGCTTCGGTAATTATACTCAAGCTTGACGATCTTTGTGTCAGGCAGCATTTTGGGAAAATCAAACATGTTTTTATAATAGGCGCCCCTGAAACTATAGATGCTCTGCGTATCGTCGCCTACGACCATGCAGTTATGATGCTTTTTTGCCAGGCTATAGACGATATCCGCCTGGACCTTATTTGTATCCTGGTATTCGTCAACCATGATGTACTTGAATTGTTGCGAGACCTTGCTATTGACGCCTGAGTCTTCTAAAAGGAATTTCAGATATATCAGCATATCGTCAAAATCAATAAGGTTGCGCGCGATCTTGTATTCCTGGTATTTCTTTTGCAGGTCCTCAAGATGGGCTGATAGCTGTAAGAAGTGAGGATAATCTTTGGCCAGGACATCCCTGATACTCTGGTGCCGGTTGATGCTCATGCTTAAAATACCGCGGAGAGTATCCTTTTTGGGAAAGCGCGTCTTATCCTCCAGATATCCGGCCCTGGCAGCCAACAGATGAACAGCATCGGCGCTGTCTGACTCATCAATAAATGAGACTTGTTCAGCCAGCCCAAGCACATTTTTGTATTTTTTTATAATACGATAAGCAAAGGAGTGGAACGTGCCGCCTTCTATCTTTCGGCACTTAGGGTCATGCAATGAAGCGCGTCCCAGCATCTCTGAGGCGGCCTTCCTTGTAAAAGTAAGAAGCAGAATATCTTCCGGAGCGATGCCGTGCTGGATCATATATAAACACCTGTATTCAATGACGCGCGTTTTTCCGGTCCCTGCGCCCGCGACGACCAAAAGAGGGCCGTCTATGGTTGTGACAGCATCCCATTGAGAAGGATTCAGCATCTGCTTTAGATCGTCGGAGTTTAGCTTTTTCATGTCAATTATCAAGCGGGCGGTTCAGGATGTTCCTTAGGCTGGAAACCCGGGATAAGGGTCTCTCTTTTGGATTTTTGCTTATCCTTATCCTGAGGCTTGGGAGGATTAGACGGTTTATTGATATTCGTAAGCTTAAAAGCGCCTTCCTGGATCGCGCCGGGCATAGGCTCGTCTGTTTTCTTAGCAGGCCCTGCTTTCAAAAAATCCGTATCGCTGGGTACATCTTTTTTGATCTCAATCTTAGTTACTTCTACTTTAGGAGCCTCAGCGTTAGCCGCCTCGGATTTTGGCGGCTCAACATTAGGAAAAGAAGGTTTTGGCTGCTCCACCTTGAGCGGCTCAGGTTTTGGCTCCTCTGTTTTTGGCGGTTCAGGTTTTGGAGCTTCTACTTTTTTAGGCGGCTCGTGCGCCTTCTGGAGCTCTGCCTCTATCTCGTTAAACTGGAGTTTCAAGCCCTCATACATCTCCGTGGTTTTTTCCAATTCGGATTCCATAAGGGATAGCTCGCCCTGCAATTTCTGCCGCGCCACAGTCTCCTGCGCAAGCATGACATCTTTCTGTTTTAGCTCATCTTTTGATCTTTCAAGCTGTTTTAACTTGGCCGTCAATTCAGCATTGTCTTTTTTAAAAACAGAGGATTCATCCCTGGCTTTGAAAAATTCATCTTCCAGCCTCTGACGCTCTTCCATCATTTTTTTCATCTCAACGTCTTTGCGGCCCATCTCAGACTCAAGGTCCGCGATATGCCGCACCTTGGCATCTTCAACATCTTTCTGCTGTTTTGAGTCATCAGTGGTAAATTTAAAAATAAAACCCACTAAAGCTAAAAATCCAAACAATAATAAAATAATCAATATTTCCATATATTTCCCCCGTTATACCTTGCCCATAATGGAATTGAGCAAGTATACACTTTCTGTGTTAATCATGAAACTTGATAAGCGTAGCTTGATTCAATGGTCTTGATCAGATCCACAAGGAACGCGTTGACAGGCGTCTTAACGCCGAGGCTGTCTCCCTGCCTGACAATGGCGCCGTTAAGAAAATCAATCTCAGTTTTCTTTTTATTCAGGACATCCTGAAGCATGCTTGATATGTTGTTTTCCGTGGCTTCGCAAACAGATTCGGCCTTTGCCAAGGCATCGTCATAAATAAGCTTGATCCGCTTTCTTTTAGCCACCCTGACCGCTTCGGTAATGGCCTCTCTTAATATTTTACGGGCCCCTTCAAATTGGATAAGCCTTCCGTTATTAAGCCGCGTGACAGCGGAAAGCGCGTTGATACCCACATTCAAAACCAACTTTGACCATAGAATGCTTTTGACATCTTTTGAGACCTTTATCAACACCTTAGACCGCAAAAATAGTTCGCGCAGATCCCTTAATTCAACGCCTGTAGCGGCGTCAAGCCTGCCGATGATCGTATCGCCTTCGCCGGCATGCCTGACTAAGCCTTCTTTAAGCAAAGTTGCGCCCATGTTAGTCACGCACGCTAAGACCTTTCTTGAGCCTAATTTCTCGGAGAGTAACTCTACATTGCCTGCGCCGTTCTGAAGCGAGACGACAAAAGCCTTAGGAGATACATGATCAGAAATATCTTTTATGACGTTCTTGGTATCGTAGGATTTTACGCAGATGAACCAAAAATCGCTGTCAGATACTTCTTTGGGGTCGCTTGTTACTTTTGGATCCTGTATGTTTAAAGAAGTCAGGCCTTCTATTTTTATGCCATTTTTCTTAAGACGCGCGGCGCGCTGGGTGTCTTTGTCCAATATCCATATATCTTCTTTAGACCTTGAGAATAACCCGGCGAACAAAAGCCCTATAGCGCCAGGGCCGACGATGACTATTTTCATTTTGTTGCTTCCCCTTTTCGTTTCACTATATCATAGATAAAATCACAAATCAAGGAGCTGGTGGACTAATGGTAAGGTCTTTAACGCCCTGCCTAAGTGGTACTGGATAAAACAATTAAGGATATTATCAAGTTGTCTTCTGACTAAGGGAAGCATACTCAAGCGCAGGCATTTTTGCCAGGGCGAATTTTCAATATAAAGAATACTGGCTATAGCCCCTGATAATATCTGTTCCGCGCGAGGATCATGAAAAAGGCACTTTGAGCAAAGGAGCCCGCCTTTGGCGTGGCTGAAAAAACCCTTAGAAGACAATTTGGCATCACAGATAACGCATGAATCAAAATGAGGTTTAAAACCGGAAAGCGCTAGTATCTTTATTTCAAAGATCGGCCGTGTATCCTGTTTGCTTTCTTTCAGAGAATTCAGGAAATCAAAGATAAGTGAAAAAACTTGGGGCTGCGAGTCTTCTAAAGGCATAATGAGGTCAACGAGCTCCGAGATAAAGCTCGAAAAACCAAACGCCTTAAGATCCCCCCTGTTCAACGCGAAATCATCAATAAGATCGCATTGGCTGACGAGATGTATTTCAGAATGCCTTTTTTTATAGAAGACGATGTGGTTTAAAGACAATAGCGGTAAAGAAGAAGAAAATTTTCTGGGGTCCCGCCTTATGCCCTTAAGGACACCTTTGACCTTACCGAAATCCCGGGTAAAAAAAACGGCTATTTTGCTCGTCTCGCGCAAGTCGTATGATTTCAGGACAAAGGCCGGGGTTGAACATATCATCTGACTATGGCCTCTTTTTCCATTAGTTCTTCCTGCCTTTTCCACATCTTCTTTTTCTTAAAGGCAGTAGTATCATCATAACCTGTCAAATGAAGGATGCCGTGGATCAGGTATCTCGTCAGCTCCTCCTTAAAAGGTATGCGTAATGACTTTGAGGCTTTGAGCGCCGAATCCACGGAGACCACAATATCACCGAACAAAACGCCATTCTTAATATCGCAGGACAAATCAAAAGACAAGACATCCGTAGCCATGTCCCTCGTTGTGAATTTTTTATTCAACCGTCGCAGGAAATGATCGGACGCAAGAACAAAAGTCAATTGAGCGTTTGATACTTTTTCTTGCCTTAGAACAAAGCGGATTATTCTTTTTAATACAATAAGAGATAAGGGGACGGCGGGATGGAGTTTTACGACTTCTACGAATACTGCTGGTTTGTTTTTAACTGCTTTCACCTTTGGTTTGTTCAGGATAGTCAACTCGTGAATGGTAAAATCCTGCCAGGATATGGATGAAGGTTGTTGAGATCTTATCAAGATCGCGAAGCGTCAGGTCACAGGCGTCAAGCTGGCCGTCAATGAATTTATTATTGATTATCCGGCGCACCATATCCGAGATCCTCTCTGCCGTGGGCTCATCCAGAGCCCTGCATGCCGCCTCAACGGAATCAGCTAAAAGCACAATGGCTGTCTCCTTGGTCTGCGGCTTTGGGCCGGGATAACGGAATACCTCTTCGTGCACATCTTGCGCGTCTTCCGTAGCCTCCAACGCCCTGCGGTAGAAAAAATAGACTAAGCTCGTCCCGTGATGCTGAGTAATAAAATCCGTGATGGCGTCATTAAGCCTGTTATTTTTAGCGAGTTCAATCCCCATTTTGACATGGTCCATTATGACTAATTTGCTCATGGAAGCGCTCAAGTGATCGTGCTTGCTTGAATACTTATCCTGATTCTCGCTGAAATATTCCGGCTTGTCTAACTTGCCTATATCGTGATAATAAGCGCCTACCCTGGATAAAAGAGAATTGGCGCCTACGACTTCGCTTGCTATCTCGGCAAGATTGCCGACCATCAGGCTATGGTGGTAAGTGCCCGGCGCCTCAAGTACGAGGCGTTTGAGCAAAGGGTGATTGAAATCGGCCAGCTCTAAAAGACTGATATTGGTGACGACCTTGAACAAAAATTCAAAAACCGGCAGTAAACCGGCTACCAGAAAAGCCGAGATAAGGCCGTTTAAGAAAGGAAACAGGAAAAATGATTGATAAAATCCAAAGTGGTACGCGGTCCATACAAAAAACATCTGGGCCACTCCTACAAAAAAACCGGCGGTTATGATCTTAGAGCGCCTGCGCGCCTGCCAGACGAACAATGAAGCGACAACACCTCCTACCATCAGTATGGTCGCAAGAAACAGGCTGCCGCCGTAGATCATGCCCACAAAAATGCTCAAACCAACGCTAAAGATAAGAGAAAGCTCAAGATCGCGGTAGAGTAAGGTGACTAACATGGCAAATGCCGCTAATGGGAAAAAATACGGAGAGAATCGCGTGTACTCCTTTAAAAAATAGGCAACAGATACCGCCAAAAGAAATAAAAAACCAAGATTTAGAA
Source organism: Candidatus Omnitrophota bacterium (assembly GCA_043802125.1). GTDB lineage: Bacteria > Omnitrophota > Gorgyraeia > Velamenicoccales > Velamenicoccaceae > Phelpsiimicrobium. The sequence continues at coordinate 12,467 of JAZDLG010000059.1, read as the reverse complement.
AATAATACTTCTTTTCGTCATATCTTAAAGACAATATCTTAAGATATGCCGCGAATGTAAAAAATACATAAAGGGCTATAAAAGATATCTTGGCCGCGCCCGCGACAAGGAACAAAACAATAGCCCCGGCCGAATATAGCAGGATATCCTTAAGCGTTATGTCGCTGTGCTTTTTCATAAGCTTCAATAATACGCTGGACAAGTTCGTGCCTGACCACATCAGCGCCTGTAAGATACGCTACCTTGATGCCGTCAATGGTAGAAAGAAGTTCCTGAGCCTGGATAAGTCCGATGGGTTTACCTCCGGGTAGATCGCTTTGGGTCATATCTCCGGTAATAACGGCCTTTGAATAAAAACCCAACCTTGTCAAAAACATCTTGAGTTGTTCGGGAGTGCAGTTCTGCGCTTCGTCAAGTATGATAAAGGCGTCATTTAAAGTTCGGCCGCGCATATAAGCCAAAGGAGCCACTTCAATAATACCCATCTCTATGAATTTTTCTATTTTTTCGGCCTCCATCATATCGTATAAGGCGTCATACAAAGGCCTTAAATACGGAGATAGCTTCTCATTAAGATCGCCCGGTAAGAACCCGAGGCTCTCTCCGGCCTCAATAGCCGGCCTGGTCAAGATTATTCTCCTGACCCTGCCTGAGAGAAGAGCAGAAACAGCCATGGCCATCGCCAGGTAAGTCTTGCCTGTTCCTGCAGGGCCTATACCGAAAACTATGTCGTACTTTTTGATGGCCTCCGCGTATTCATGCTGGCCTTTGGTCTTGGGTGTTGCCACCTTGTCCTTCCTTGAAGCATCTAAGGGTTCAAAACTAAACTTATGGTCCAGGCTTAACTTTTCTTTTTTTCCAGCGCGCGCTGATACCAACATCATGTCAAGATCCTTGCGGTCCGGGTTCCTGTTAGTCCTGATAAGATGCATGAAATTCTCAATAACATATACAGCTTTTTCCAGTTTTCCCTTATTGGAAGCGCTGACCCTCAGGCCTTCTGACCGCGCCGATATCTTGACATCAAATTCCTGCTCAACGAGCCTGGCGTTTTCGTCACGCAGGCCGAAGAAAACCTGCGCCTCACTTTGATTTTCCAGATGTATGACTCGGAACATAGGGTTGAGCTACCTTTCCGGTATCTTTAATACCTGCCCGGCGTATATCCGATCCGGAGATTTTAGCTGGTCGGCATTGGCCTCAAATATCTTCTTCCACTTCTTAGACGTGCCATAAACTTTCAAGGATATCTTCTGCAAAGTATCATTGTTCTGGACCGTATAGGAAGAAACCGTTGACGTAGGCACGCTCACGCTGCTTGCCTCTTCTAATGGTTCACTCGCAGGTTCCTGGACAGTCTCAACAGCCATGCCGCGCGGCCGAGATACACCGGCCTTATTCTTCTTAGCAACACCGCCGACCTCTACTTCTGTGACATAAGTCGTGCGCGTCAGACGGCGTTGGCCAACAGCGCCGGACTCCTTGTCGCTCCCCGACATGAATCCCTGATTGCCTGTAGATAAATTCTGGTCAACGCGGTCTTTTTCAACGGTATAGGTCCTGACCCTGGCGCAGCCTGTTAGAGCAGAAAGAACGATAAAAGCCATAGCAACACATAAAAATGTCTTCAGCTTCATGAGGATCCTCCTATTTTTATACGCAATTCTTTCAATTGTTTATCTGAAACGACAGACGGCGCGTTAGTCAAGGGGCAGATAGCTTTCTGGTTCTTCGGAAAAGCTATTGTGTCCCTGATGCTTTCTGTGCCGAACAAAATGGATAATATCCTATCCAGGCCAAATGCGATGCCGCCGTGCGGCGGGGCGCCGTATTTGAATGCCTGAAGAAGAAAGCCAAACCTGGAACAGATATCTTCTTCGCTGATGCGCAATATCCGGAATATCTTATGTTGAATTTCCTGGTCATGGATCCTTATTGAACCGCTGGCGATCTCATTGCCGTTTAATACAAGGTCATAAGAACGCGAGCGTATCAGGCTTAAATCCTGGCTATCCAAAGAACCAAGATCATCCTTATGGGGCGATGTAAAAGGATGATGCTCGCTGTCCCAGCGCTTTTCCTCAGTATCATACTTAAACAGAGGAAAATCAACGACCCAAAGAAAAGCGAATTCATTAGGGTCATCTTTATTGGCCCTTATATCAGGCTTATCATTACCATACGCAGCAATAGCTTCCTTATAGCTTATCCTCCTAAAAGGAGTCTTGACATCAATACCCTTTAGCTCTTTTAAAATTTTTGCGAACAACTGTTCTGAGACGGCAAAGATGTCCTCTTCGTCAATAAAAGACATCTCCATGTCAAGCTGAGTGAATTCAGGCTGGCGGTCCGCGCGAAGGTCCTCATCCCTGAAACACTTGGCTATCTGAAAATACCGGTCAAACCCCGACACCATCAAAAGCTGCTTGAATAACTGCGGCGACTGCGGCAAAGCAAAAAACTTTCCCTGGTTAACTCGTGAAGGCACCAAATAATCACGCGCCCCTTCAGGAGTAGACTTTGTCAGAATAGGCGTCTCTACCTCAATGAAGCTGCCAGCCTCAAGAAAATTACGGATAAGATGATTTAGCTGATGCCTCGTCTTTAGATAGTTGAACATCTTCGGCCGCCTTAGATCAAGATACCTGAATGGCAGCCTGATATCTTCGGAAAGTATTAGATCGTCTTCTATCTCAAAAGGCGGATTTAAAGAAGGATTCAGGATCTCAAGCTCCTTGGCGATCAACTCAACCTCGCCGGTAGGTATCTTGGGATTTATATTGTTCTTCGGCCTCTCATTTACCAAACCTTTCAGGCGTATGACAAATTCCGCGCGAAGGCCCATGGCTGCTTGGTGGGCGAGAGGAGCGTCTTTAGGGCTGAACATGACCTGCGTGTAACCGTATCTGTCACGGATATCAATGAAGATCAGCTTGCCGTGGTCTCTGCGGCGATGGACCCACCCGCAAAGTATGACTTCTTTTCCCGCGTTAGCTTTATTTAATTCACCGCATGTATGAGTCCTTAGCATAAGGTTCCCTTAAATCTCTCTACCAACTTATCCAGGGATACCTCTTCCTGAACGCTTTCCCGCATGTTTTTCAAGATACCGCTCCCTTTTGCAAGCTCGTTATCGCCTACTATCAGGCAAAATTTTGAGGCTGTCTTATCAGCCCGTCTCAAAGAAGCCTTAAGCGATCCTTCTAAGTAATCCATATCAGCTGATACGCCGGCTTCCCGCAGGCCTTTTAGGATGCCTACGCATCTTTTTAAGGCTGCCTTGCCCAAAGGTATGATGTAACAATCAATGGGCCTGATATCTGTTGAGACACCCTCGCCCTTAGCTAAAAGCAGGCGCTCAACACCCAGAGCAAAACCAACAGCGCCTCGTTCGGGGCCGCCTAACTCTTCAACTAAATTGTCATATCTTCCGCCGGCGCCTAAAGCATCTTGGGCGCCGAGGCCGGAATGGGTGATCTCAAAAACTGTCCTGGTGTAATAATCCAACCCTCTCACCAGCAAATGGTCAACTTTATATGTAACGCCGAAAAGGTCCAGGGCTTCTTTGACCTCTTGAAAATGCTTTTTGCAATCGTCGCAGAGATGGGCGCCATTAAGATTTAAAGACAACACAATACTCTTACACGGCGCGTTCTTGCAATCCAGGACGCGGAAGACGTTCTTAGCCATCCTCTCCTGGCAATCCTGGCAAAAGGATTTTTTATGCTTTTGTAACGACTCTCTTAGTTCAAGCGCGAACTTCTTCTTATCATTAAGACAGCCTAATGTATTGATGACGATCTCAAAACCTGAAATACCAAATTCTTTTAGAAGACGGCCTGCCAAGGAAATCGTTTCCGCGTCCAAAGCAGGTACGTTCGACCCTATGGCCTCGCAGCCGATATGATGAAACTGCCGCAGCCTGCCTTTCTGCGGGCGCTCAGCCCTGAACATCGGCCCAATATAATAGAATTTCGCGACAGCGTTGAAATTATAAAGTGTATTTTCTACATAAGACCTTACGATGGATGCTGTTGCCTCAGGCCTGAGCACAAAAGTATCAGTCTCTTTTTTGATCACAAACATCTGTTTTTGAACGATATCCGTTAGGTCTCCGAGCGAACGAGAGAAAAGCTTTGACTCCTCAAGGACAGGCGTCCTGATCTCATCAAAACCATAAAGAGAAAACACATCCCTGGCTTTTTTCTCAACTTGCTGCCAGAGACTGATTTCCGGAGGTAAGATATCTTTTGTGCCGCGAGGGGATTTGAAAAGCATCTAAGATATTACAATGATTTTACACTTTTATGACGTCGTGAGCTTGCGGGCCTTTTTCACCCTGAATTATCTCAAACTGGACCTTTTGGCCTTCTTCTAAAGCTTTATAACCATCGCCTTTTATGGCAGAAAAATGTACAAATACATCTTGTCCGTCTTCGCACTCAATAAATCCAAAGCCCTTAGCTGCTGAAAACCACTTTACTTTTCCTACTTGGGACATCTAACTTATTCTCCCTGCGATAGTTACACTACTTTATCTTCTGCTTCATTTCAAGGCCGGATTTAAAAACAACGACTTTGCGGGCAGGCACCGGCACAACCTGGCCTGTCCTGGGATTTCTCCCGGTGCGGCTGCGCCTCTCTTTTAATTTAAATACCCCGAAATTGCGTAACTCAACCTTTTCTCCGCGCACAAGGCTGGCTACAATGTGATCAAATGTTTTTTGCACGACCTTCTTAACATCAATCTGCTTTATGCCTGTCTCATCGGCTATCTTCAAAACAATATCTTTTTTTGTCATTACCTCACCCCCTTCATTGTTATAAATAAAGTATCATGAAAGAGTTACAACGTCAATATAAATCTTTCCTCGCCTAATAAATCCTCAATTTCATTGAATAATTCCGCCCTTGGACGGACAAAAAGGTCTTGCGAGACCAAGACCTTCAACTTGCGGTTTGGCTGCGTTTCAAGGTGGAGGTAAACAGGCACGCTACCCGGAGAAAGAGCAAGTTTCTCTTTCAGCGCGCTAAGGATATTCTCCCTTAAGCCGCACAGGTCAATATTGATGGCAGTTATCATCCGATAAGCTTCGTCAATAGGCGTAATATTGCCGGCAAGGATCTTAGGAGTCTCTTCCCTAAGGCTCAGTTTGCCTCTTATTAAAACAACGCTATTGGCTACAATATTAAGGCTGACCTGTTTATATGTATTAGGAAATACCAGGACCTCTGCGATCCCGCCTAAGTCTTCAACTTTTATAATAGCCATCTTTTCTGCCTTGGCCCTGGTCACAGTGAGTTTTATCTTGTTGATCAGCCCTACGACACAGATCTCCTCATTGTCTTTCCTGTTAGCGAGCTGCGATATGGAACATGAAGAAAACCGCTTGAGAAGATGTTCATAGCGCACTAACGGATGGCCGCTGATATAAAACCCCAGGATCTCTTTCTCAAATGCCAAAAGCTGTATTTCCGGCCACTCTCTTATATCCGGCACTTTCACATTTTCTGAAGAAAAGCCGGCATCAAAAAAAGATAACTGGCCGCTATCGCGGTCACGATGAGCCTTAGACGCCTGGTCTAAGCACTCCTGCAAAATGCTCATCATTTGGCTCCTGAAAGATCCGAATGAATCCATGGCTCCGCACTTAATAAGGCTTTCAAGGACTTTACGATTGACCAGCCTTAAGTCCACGCGGCCGCATAGATCTTCAAGAGATTTAAAAACCCCTCCATTTTTCCTCTCTTCAACAATAGAATCAATAGCTCCCTTGCCGACATTCTTGACGGCTAATAATCCGAACCGGATGGTTTTTTCGTCTTCAACTGTGAATTTTGAAAAACTCTCATTGACCGTGGGATTTGAAACAACAAGCCCCATATGGTGGCACTCTTTAACGTATTCTACGACTTTGTCCGTATTTTCTTTTTCACTTGTCAAAAGGGCTGTCATGAATTCAACAGGATAATTCGCCTTTAAATAAGCCGTCCTGTAAGATATAATCGCGTAGGCTGCCGAATGGCTGCGGTTAAAACCATAGCCTGAAAAATAATCTATCAGGTCAAATATCTTGGTTGCTATCCGGCGGTCTATCTTATTACGCACACAGCCCTCCACGAACCGCACCCGATGTTCGTCCATCTCCTCGGGTTTTTTCTTAGCCATAGCCCTTCGTAAAAGATCCGCGTGCGCCAGGCTGAAACCTGCCAGTTCAGAAGCGATCTGCATGACCTGTTCCTGATAAACCATAATGCCGTAGGTATCCTTCAAAACTTTTTCCAGCTTCGGATGATCGTAGATAATAGGCCTAAGGCCGTTTTTACGCTGGATGAAATCTTCTATCATACCGCTGCCTATAGGCCCGGGCCTATACAAAGCGAGTATGGCAATAATGTCCTCAAAGACGCTGGGTTTTAACTTTTTGAGAATGTCTCTCATCCCGGCGCTTTCCAGCTGAAAGACGCCCATAGTCTGAGCATTGGCAAATAACGCAAATGTATTTTTGTCGTCTAATGGCATCCGGTCCATATCTAAGTCGGCGTTTCTGGTCCTTCTTATGATCTTGACCGCCTCATCAATAACTGTCAGGGTCCGCAGGCCTAAAAAATCCATCTTAAGCAACCCGATCTTTTCAAGGCCTTTCATAGAGAAGCCTGAGGTGATCTGATCCTCGTCCACCTTACACAAAGGCATGTATTCATCTAATGGCTTATCGCTTATAACCACACCGGCCGCATGTACTGAGGCGTGCCGCGATAAGCCTTCAAGGTCCATGGCAGTGTTGATAAGCTCTTTGATCTGGGCGTTGTTTTCGTATAAATTCTTTAATTCGTCTGATTTTATAGCGTCCTGCAGGCGCGTATTTTTGCCGGGCTCGGCAGGGATAAGCTTTGCTATTTTATCCACTTCCGCGTAAGGAACGCCCATTACGCGCCCTACGTCGCGTATGACCGCGCGCGCCAGCATCGTCCCAAATGTGATTACCTGCGCCACATTCTCTTTGCCGTATTTTTGTGTGACGTAATCAATGACTTCCTGGCGTCGTTCAAAACAGAAATCAATATCAATATCCGGAAGGCCTACGCGTTCGGGGTTAAGAAACCGCTCAAAAAGGAGATTGTATTTTAATGGGTCAAGCTCTGTTATACCAAGAATATAGCTGACTAAACTACCGGCAGCAGAACCCCTGCCTGGCCCTACGGCTATGCCTTTGCTTTTGGCGTAATGGATAAAATCCCAGACAATAAGGAAGTAGCTTATAAAACCCATGCGCTTGATGGTATCTATCTCATGCTCAAGCCTGAGCGTTATCGCATTGTTAACGTTAGAGCCGAATCTCTTCTTTAATCCCTCTGCGCACAGTTCGCGCAAGAAATCTTCTTTAGTCTTGCCTCCGGGAGGCGTGTATTGCGGCAGATGCGGCTTGCCGAATTCCAATTCCAGATTGCATCTCTGGGCTATCTCAATAGTGTTCCTTACAGCATCCGGGCAATAATTGAACAGGCCCTTCATTTCCTGTGGTGTCTTAAAATAAAACTCCTCGGTTTGAAAGCGCATCCTATTGGGATCGTCTAAAGTCGTCTGGGTCTGTATGCAGAGAAGGGCTTCGTGCGAGTGTGCGCTGGATTTTTTTAGATAATGGACATCATTGGTAGCCACTAACGGAAGGCTTAGTTCCTTGGCTATCTTCAATAAACCTTCGTTCACACCCCTCTGCTCGGGTATAAAATTCTCCTGGATCTCTAAGAAAAAATTATCTTTACCGAGAATAGAGCTGAATTCATCGGCGGCCTTAAGAGCGTCATGAAACCTGTTTTCCATAATCAAGGACGCAATCTCGCCTTTAAGACAGGCGCTGGAACCTATAAGGCCCTTACTGTATTTGGCAAGGGCCTCTTTATCTATCCTTGGCCTGTAATAAAAACCCTCAAGGTAGCCGATGGTCACCAATTTTGAGAGATTACGATAACCTTCTTCGTCTCGCGCCAGGAGTATAAAATGGTCGGAGGCCTCTGACATTGAAAGATTAGCCCCTGACTTATCAAAACGGCTCTTAGGCGCGATATAGACTTCGCAGCCAATGATAGGTTTTATACCCTGTTTTCGCGCCTCTTCATAGAATTCAATAGCCCCGAACATATTGCCGTGGTCTGTCATGGCAATAGCAGGCATCTTGTATTCAATGGCTGTTGATATGAGTTCTTCTATGCGGCAGGCGCCGTCAAGGAGGCTGTATTGGGTGTGAAGATGAAGGTGGACGAAATCGGAATGGCTCATTACCTCTACTACTTTATTCCCACTCTATGGTAGAAGGCGGCTTAGAGCTAATATCGTAGACTACGCGATTGACGCCTTTGATCTCGTTGATTATCCTGTTTGATACTTTACCTAACAATTCAGGGGTTAGCTTGACCCAATCCGCCGTCATGCCGTCAGAACTTGATACGCAACGAAGGGCTACTACGTTTTCGTAGGTGCGCTCGTCTCCCATTACCCCTACGCTCTTGACCGACAATAGAACGGCAAAAGACTGCCACACTTCTTCATAAAGATCTGCTTTTCTTATCTCGCTGAGAAATATATCATCCGCTTCACGCAATACACTGAGGCGCTCAGGCGTGACCTCTCCGATTATTCTTATAGCAAGCCCGGGCCCGGGGAAAGGCTGCCTTGTAATAATCTCAGGAGGCAGGCCTAATTGCTTAGCCAGATTCCTGACCTCGTCTTTAAACAACTCTCTTAAGGGTTCTATCAGTTTAAGGTTCATCTTCGCGGGCAAGCCGCCAACATTATGGTGAGATTTGATCTTGGCTGTGGGTGAGCCTGTGGCTGAAACAGATTCTATGACGTCGGGATAAAGAGTGCCCTGGGCTAAATATTTTACGCGCCTGATCTTTTTGGCCTCTTCCTCAAAGACTTTAATAAATTCATCACCTATGATCTTCCTCTTTTGCTCCGGGTCTGTAACGCCTTTGAGGCGCTTTAGAAAACGGTTTTGGGCATTGACGAAATCCAGATTCATGCGCAAATTATTGCGAAATATGGCCTTGATCTCTTCGGGCTCCCTATTTCGCACCAGGCCGTTGTCAACGAAGATACATCGCAACTGCCTGCCTATGGCCCTATGGATGAGGACAGCGGCTACGGATGAATCAACGCCTCCGCTTAGGCCGCAGACGACGCTGTCTTTGCCGACCATTTCACGGATAGAAGCTACGGTTTCCTTTATAAAAGCGCCCATTTCCCAGCTTGGCCTGCAACGGCATATCCTATATAGGAAATTAGCCAGGATCTGCGTGCCATGGGACGTATGGACTACTTCGGGATGGAATTGGACACCAAAAATCTTTCTGTCCCTGCTGGCAAAAGCGGCATTAGGCGTATTCAACGTATGCGCGATAGGAATAAAACCTTTGGGTAGTTTAGCCACATGGTCACCGTGGCTCATCCAGCAAGTAATATTACCTGAAAGGCCGTTGAAAAAATCCGAATGGTCATCAATAAAAAGCTCGGCGCGCCCGAACTCGCGCTCCCTTGTGCGTTTGACTTTGCCGCCGTAAAATTGTCCTATAAGCTGCTGGCCATAACAAATGCCCAATATGGGGATGCCCATCTTAAAAATACCTTTATCGCACTTCGGGGCCTTATCGTCATATACGCTGGCAGGGCCGCCGGAAAATATCAGGCCCTTTGGGCCCATCTTCTTGATTGAATCTACGGAGATATTGTGAGGCACGATGATACTGTGGACCTTGTTTTCCCTGATCCGGCGCGCGATAAGCTGAGTATACTGAGAACCGAAATCCAATATCAATACTGAGTTTTTCTGGTTACTGGTAGTCTGAACTTTATATTTTTTCTTTTTCAAGGTTCTTCTCCTTAAATGAGCCCACAGCTTACAGCTTGCCCTACCGAAGGTAGGGGAGCGGTTGTAAGTTGTTCGGGCGAATTAATACTGTGACTGCGAAGCGGTTAGGCATCAGTATCTTTTGAGGTTATTTTCAGCTACTTTCCCATACCCACGCGCTGGACGACCTGAAATATTTTTCCTTCGGTTTGGATGGATGGAGCGATAATGATCTCAGTAAATTGCATATCCTTTATGGTAGCGGCACCCAGACAGCCCATGGACGTAGTCAGGGCTCCCATAAGATTCTGGGAACCGTCATCCACTTTGGCCGGCCCAAACAATATCTCTTCTAACTTACCGGTTGTCCCAACATAAACCCTTGTGCCGCGCGGAAGGTTAGCATGAGATGTAGCCATGCCCCAATGATAACCTCTGCCCGGAGCTTCAACAGCCCTTGCAAAAGCAGAACCCACCATAGCCGCGTCAGCGCCTGCTGCAAAAGCCTTGCATATTTCTCCGCCTATGCGCATGCCGCCGTCCGTGATAATAGGCACATATCTGCCTGTTCGCTTAAAATAATAATCCCTGGCTGCTGCGCAATCAACAGTTGAAGTAACCTGTGGGACACCTATGCCCAAAACACCGCGAGTCGTGCAAGCGGCGCCCGGGCCTATGCCGACCAACAGGGCCGCGGCTCCGGTATCCATCAATTCCAAAGTGACCTCGTAGGTCACGCAATTTCCCAAAATAACCGGGATCTTTGCTTTTGAGCAGAACTTTTTTAGATCCAGGGCTTTGTAGGTTTTAGATATATGCCGGACAGTCGTGACCGTTGACTGGACTATGAAAATATCCGCGCCGGCTTCTTGGGCTATGGCTTCAAATCTTTCGGCATTCTGGGGGATACAACTCACAGCGGCAGGAGCTTTCTTTTTTTTGATCTCCTCAACGCGCGCTGCTATAAGTTTTTCCTTGATGGGCTTTAAATATACCTCCTGGACAAGTTTAGTGGCTTCCTGCGGCGTTGCTTTTGCTATGGCCTCCAAGACTTTGTCGGGGTTCTCATACCTTGTCTGGATGCCGTCAAGATTTAAGACCGCGATACCTCCCAGCCGCCCCATCTCAACGGCGAACCTGACATCTACAACGCCATCCATGGCTGCGGCTAAAATAGGCACCTTGTATCTTTTACCTGCCAATTCCCAGGACGGGTCTACATCACGGGGATTTATGGTCACCATGCCCGGCACTAAAGCAACTTCATCAAACCCATAGCACTTCCTGGCGCGCCTGTCTCTTCCGATCCACTCTCCCATAAACAACCTCCAAAAATATTTTGCTTAGTCTAACGATATTTTATGCCTTTGTCAAGCGTATAGATAAAAGGGAAGCCTCAAGCGTCCCGAAATTAAAAGGCTTGATAATATAATCCTTGGCCCCAAGGGCCTTGGCCTGGGCCATAATGTGTTGATTGGCAAGAGCGCTCACCATGACAACCTTGTTTTTCCGGTCTATGTCCATGATGCGCTTGAGCGTAAGCAACCCATCCATACCTGTCATGGTAATATCAAGCAATATGATATCAAAGGAGCGCTGCCTGACTTTTTCAAGGCACTCCTCGCCGCTGGACGCTTTATCTACATCAAAACCTCTCCTGCTTAAGAAATTTTCTACGGTCTGCCTGCTTTCAACCTCATCATCAACGATCAATATACTGCCCATTTTCTTTTCAGCAAAAGGCTTAAGGAAAGATTCTTCTTTCAAAACAGAAAAAATTCTTTTAATGACTTCGGGGTTTTGAAAATCTTTTTTAAGATAGGCGGCGATGCCTGTTTCTTTGACTAAAGAACTAAATGTATCAATATTCGGGTCAATGCCCAATACGATGATCTTTATGTCTTTGTCAAATTCTCTGACTTTTCTGGCAAGGACAAAACCGCTGTATTCTCCAAGGGTATCATCAATTATGATAAGGCTGGGCCGTTCTTTTTTAAGGCGTTCTATGAGCTCTTTGCCGGTAGGAATGGTAAGGGCGCCATAACCGACCTCTGAGATCATCTCGTAAAGGAGATCTCTGATGCGGACGTCTTCGTCAACTATAAAAACTCTCTCAAGCATGGTAGTTACTAAAAATACCACAAAAACCAGAAAAATTCAATAGATACTGATGACTAACCGCTCCCGCTTGCGCGGGATTTCGCAGTCACAGTATTTCGCTAAACTAATACATTATGGTGCTCAAAAAAACCCCGTTAGAGATAATTTTATCTCTAACGGGGTAGATAACAGCACAAACCGCCGTCAATTAGTAGCCGCCCATCCCCATTCCTCCCGGAGGCATTTGAGACATGCCCTGCTTATCCTTTTCAGGAAGATCCGTGACAAGCGCCTCTGTAGTCAACAATAGGGCCGCAATACTTGATGCGTTCTGTAAAGCCGAACGCGCGACCTTCGTCGGGTCAATAATGCCGACTTCCAGCATATCAACAAACGTTCCAGTATCAACATCATAACCAACGTTCTTTTTCTCTAATTTCACCCTCTGGACAATTACTGAACCGTCCACAGCCGCGTTAGCGGTCAATTGTCTAATAGGCTCTTCTAACGCCCTAC
>JAZDLG010000053.1:0-9454 GCA_043802125.1 Candidatus Omnitrophota bacterium | reverse complement strand
GCGATCAGAGCGGCTTCTTCCTGCGGCTGATCGCAAAATTCAGAAGCTGCCTGATTGACATCGTATCCGAAATAATCTCGCCACCTTTGCGTATCAACGCTTGGTTTCATGAATGGCGGTATCTCTGGCGTCTTTGCGCGAAGTTGCGTTTAAAAGGCCTGGCTTGAGGCTTATGCTCGGAGGAGGATGCAGCGAACTGTTCGCTGGGAAATTCAGGGTGCCGCCCTATAGGCAAATGCACCCTGATAAGTTTTTCTATATCACGGACCTCCTTGCTCTGGTCGGGCGAGGCAAACGATATCGCGTGCCCTTTATGCCCTGCCCTGCCTGTACGGCCTATACGATGCACGTAATTTTGCGCGTCTTCAGGGAGGTCGTAATTGATGACGAGTTCAATGCCTATGACATCTATGCCTCGGGCGGCGATGTCAGTGGCGACTAAGATCTTATATTTACCTGCTTTAAAGCCTTCCAGCGCTTCTCTGCGCTGGTTTAAAGAGCGGTCGGAATGCATCTCCATCGCCCTGTAGCCAAGGTCTCTTATGGAACGCGCTATCTTGCCCGCGTTATGTTTGGTGCGCGAAAACAAAAGGATCGAACCGTGATATTGCGGCAGCAGCTTACTTAAAAGCCGCATCTTGGCGTCCCTTTTGACTATAAACAATTCGTGCGTGACGTGTTCGGCTGCCGTGCCCGAAGGGGCTATCTCTACGCAAAGAGGCAGCTTCATGTGCTGGGCAGCCATCTGTATAATCTCTTTAGGTATTGTGGCCGAGAAAAGCATGGTCTGCCTGTCTTTAGGCACGTATCGCAAGATCTTCTCTATCTGCGGGGCAAACCCCATGTCCAGCATGCGGTCTGCTTCGTCAAGTACGAGGATACGAGTATCATCTAAGATAATATTCCACTGCCGCATGTGGTCTAAGAGCCTGCCCGGTGTTGCAATGACCACGCGGGGGTTTTTACGCAGCGCTTGTATCTGGGGCGGCATCGGAGCGCCGCCTATAAGACAAGCCGTCTTCATGCCGAACGGCCGAGCGATATGGGCAAAAGCCTCGTCTATTTGGATAGCGAGTTCCCGTGTAGGCGCAAGCACAAGGCCGATGCCTTTTATGGGCACAAGGCGCTGGACCATCGGAATAGCAAAAGCGTGGGTCTTGCCGGTGCCGGTCTGGGCTATGCCGATGATATCTTTGCCTTCAATGGCCAAGGGTATGGTCTTTAGCTGTATCGGCGTCGGGACCTTGAATTTCAGCTGTCCGAGTATCTCAAGGATCTTCGGCGCGATACCCAGGCCAAAAAAATCCTTGCTCTCCGAAAGACGCTCGGGCGCAATGCTATTATTAATATTATTTGGTTTTTGCATCATGATACGCCGGCCACTTCAAGTTTATGCTCCGGAGGCACGCGGCCAAGATGGACATGACAGTACGTCTCATGATTGTAAATGCTTAAGATGTGTTTACAGTGCGGGAACTTGCACTTTCTTCCCTTAGATGAAGTCTTTACTTTTTTGATAACCCCTCCAGTTTAGATTTGACAACACCCCGCGCTAAGCGGCACCTTGGCACAAATGATTGCCAAGTGCGCCCCTTTCTGGGGCGATTGCGCGGGTGTGTCACTTGCTGTGACAAAAATGCCGCAAAGGTTAGTTGTCTTCCTTTACGGCTTAAAGATTTCTAATCTTTTGTACGGTTTTAATTATACCACATCCTTGTCTTTTGTCAAATGGAAAACCAACGGAAAACCAACGGGCTTGCCCATCCAGTGACATCCCGCCGTTTTTCTGCGAAGGCGGGACAAACTCTTGGCCGAGGCCGAATATGGCCGAGGTCGGACCTCGGCCCCGATTGCCGAGGTCGGACCTCGGGATCTCGGGCTCGGGATCTTGGGAGTTATAGTTTGCGCTCTAATTTAGCCCAGGTGTCACGAAGAGTAACGATACGATTAAAAACAGGCTTACCGCTGTTTGCATTATCCAGCACAAAATACCCCATCCTCTCAAATTGATAGCGGGCTCCGGGGAGCGCGTTCTTAAGACTCGGCTCCAGACGGCATCCAGGCAACACTTCAAGAGACTTAGGATTAAGGTTTGTTGTGTAATCAACACCTTCGGCAACATTATTGGGATCGCGCTTTGTAAACAAGGTGTCATATAAGCACACCTCAGCGGGTATTGAATGTTGAGAAGAAACCCAGTGTATAGTGGCCTTTACCTTGCGGTTGTCAGGCGCATCTCCGCCGCGCGTTTGAGGGTCATATGTGCAGTGTATTTCTCGTATCTTGCCTGTTGCCTCATTTTTGACAACGCCAACGCATTTAATAAAATAGGCGTAGCGCAACCTCACCTCTCGGCCGGGAGCCAGGCGGAAAAATTGTTTGGGCGCCTCCTCGCGAAAATCATCTTCCTCTATATAAAGCTCGCGCGAAAAAGGGACCTTGCGCGTTCCTGCCGATGAATCCTCAGGGTTGTTAACCGCATCCATTTCTTCGGTCAAATCCTCGGGATAATTATCTATGATCACTTTTAATGGGCGAAGCACAGCCATAACGCGAGGCGCGGTCTTGTTTAATTCTTCGCGGATAGAATTCTCAAGCACGTTTAAGTCAATGATGCTGTCCGCTTTGGATACGCCGATATGCTCGCAAAATTGCCTGATAGACGCCGGGGTATAACCGCGGCGCCTTAATCCAGATAAAGTCGGCATGCGCGGATCATCCCAGCCGCTGACTAATTTTTTTTCTACCAGCTCAAGCAGTTTGCGTTTACTCAACAAGGTATGGCTAACGTTCAGGCGAGCGAACTCTATCTGCTGAGGATGATGGATACCCAACTCAACTAATATCCAGTCGTATAACGGCCTGTGCACTTCAAATTCCAGGGTGCAGATAGAATGTGTTATGCCTTCAATGGAATCGCAAATGCCGTGGGTAAAATCATAAGTCGGATAAATGCACCACGTGTCTCTTGTCCTGTGGTGGGATTCTTTCCTGATGCGGTAAAATACCGGGTCTCGCATCAATAAATTCGGGTGCGCCATGTCTATTTTGCCTCGCAGGACCTTGGAGCCCTCTGCAAACTCACCGGCTCTCATGCGGGCGAAGAGATCCAGGTTCTCGTCTATGCCGCGCCCGCGGAAAGGGCTATCCTCGCCGAGTTCTGTGATAGTGCCGCGGCTTTTTCTCATCTGTTCTAACGTCTGATCGCAGACAAAAGCCTTGCCTTTTTTGATGAGCCGGACTGCGTATTCATATAATTTATCAAAATAGTCTGAGGCGTAAAATAGCCTATCCTGCCAGTCAAAGCCGAGCCAGCGCACGTCTTGTATTATTGAATTGACGTATTCTGTTTCTTCTGTCTCGGGGTTCGTGTCGTCAAAACGCAAGTTGCATAACCCGCGATAATCGCGCGCTATGCCGAAATTCAGGCACATGCTCTTGGCGTGGCCGATGTGAAGATAACCGTTCGGCTCCGGAGGGAAGCGCGTATGCACTGTGCCCTTGTTCTTGCCATCTACCAAGTCCCGGTCAATGATATCGCGGATAAAATTTTTCGTTGGTTTAGCGTTTTCCGTCATATATGCAGGCTTCCATCAATGATGCGCACAAGGCGATGCGCGTATCCGGACACCATTTCATCATGGGTGACCAAAAGTATGGTGGTTTTGTGTTCATTGTTTATCTTCTGCAGAATCTCCAGGATATTCCTGGCATTCTCGCTGTCCAAATTCCCCGTAGGTTCATCCGCCAAAATACATTGAGGCTCGTATAATAAAGCGCGCGCGATGCAGACCCGCTGGCGTTCTCCCGCGGACAATACTTCTACGGGTACATTTTTTTTATTTAGCATATGCAGATATTCAAGCTGTGCCTCTGCCTTCTTGATCGTGGATGTTGGGACAATAAGCCGCTGCAGGCACGAAAAGAGCATGTTCTCTAACACTGTAAAGCGGGGATAAAGATAAAAATCCTGGAAGACAAAGCCTATGTTTTTCTTGCGGTAAACGGCCTTGTTCCTTACGCGCTCAAGGGGCTCGCCCCGGAAATAGATCTCACCGCTCGTCGGCGTCAGAAGGCCTGCCAAAAGATAAAGGAGAGTGCTTTTCCCGCTGCCGCTGGGGCCCTTGATACCTAAAAATTCACCTTCAGGGACATCCAGGCTTACGTCGCGAAGGGCAAAGGCCTGCGTCGGCTGATAAAATTTGCGCAAGTTACGGGTGCGGAAAATATTTTTTTGCGGGGCAGGATCATTCACTTCTTATTATCTCCACGGGGTCAGAATTCAATGTCGTCCATATAGGCACGATAGCGGCAACAACAGCGCTGCCTAAGACCATGCCCACGATCTTGAACATAAAAACGGCGTTCAATTCCGGGACAAACGCCTGGATGCTGGTGAGGCCAAAAATATACCCTGTCCCTTTAAAACCTAAAAACATCCCGATAGCGCCGCCTAATATTGCCACGATGAGGGATTCAGACACAAAGAGCGCTGCTATTTCTATCTTCTGCCACCCCAGTGCAAGCAGGATCGCAAGAAATTTTCTTTTTTCAAAGGCAGAGGTCACCATGGTATTTGCCAGGCCCAAAGCCACCGCGATAATAGTGATCAGGCTCACAAGAAAAGAAAATTGTTCGCCAACCACGATAAATTGTGTCTTTTCGGCAATGAACGCGTCAGCTCTCATGGCTGCGGTAAGCGGAAAATTGGTTTCTATTGCTCTTGCGATATTTTCCATCATCGTTTCTGTCCGGTACGAAGGCTTCAATCTTACGTTAATAAAACTTGCTCTTCCCGCTTCATGTATCGTTGCCTGAAGGTCTGACAGCGGCGCAACGGCCGCATACTGTTCAAAAGGGCTGGTGCTTTTAAAGACTCCGACGACGCGAAAAGCGACACCCTTTATTTTAATCTGCTTTTCGTTATCTTTCTCCAGGCTCCTGGCGAGGGCTTCTCCTGCCATGACCTCATTTTTTCCGGCAACGGGCCTCCTGCCACGAATGAGTTCTACGGCGTCAAATAAAAAGCTGTCAGGCTCCCATCCGAAGACAGGCACAGCAGAGGCTTTGAGCTTATGGATATAAAGAAGTGTCTCTGTCGCATCGCCAACGGACGGCATTCTTTTTATAACCGTCGCAATACCGGCGTCCACCCTGCTCAATAGAATGCTAAGCTGCTCTTTCTCCTGGATGATGATGTCTATCCGGCGCTTGCCGTAAACATCCTTAAAAGAATTTTTTATGCTCTCTCCAATGCCTAACATAATAATGCATACGCATACGCCTACGCTGATACCGCAGATGGTAAGGAGAGCGCGCGTCTTTTTACGGAATACGTCTTTGACAAGAAAGTGGAGTATGTTCAAGACCGGAGGATGTTTTCGTAGATGTCTAAGACATCTTCGCGTTCCATATGCAGAAAATGTCCTACGCCCTTAATGATCCTTAATTCGCAATCAGGGATCTGAGAAGCGAGGAATTTGACATCGTCTAAGTCAATAATGGCGTCTTTTTCTCCGTTGAGCAGTATAGTTTTAGCCTTGATGGCCCGCAGGTTAACTATATCGCTTAATTGCTTTGAAGAAATCACAAATAATCCATGCTCGTAAAAGGCCTGCACGCTTTCTTCTTTCATTGCGCGGAATTGCTTGACGATATTCTGCTTGAACCGTTCGGGAAGCGTCTCTCCGAAGCTCTTTATCAATGTTTGAGCCATCTGGTCGCGGTCGCTTAAGTCTACGGCAGAGCCTTGTTTAATGGTCTCTACCATTTTCTTGTTCGGTTTTGTCCCCAGGCTCGCTAATATCAGCCTTTTCACCCTGTCGCGATATTTAGCCGCAAATGCCACGGCGATGACGCCTCCCCATGATGCGGCGCATACTGTCGCGTCCCGGCTTAATGCCGTTTTATCCATCATGGCTGACAAGATCTCTACCTGCTCATCCAGTGTTACCTGTACAGGCCCGGAAAGGATCTTGGCTTTTCCCTGATTTGGAAAATCAAAGAGGATTATCCTGTAATCGCGGCCGAAACGGGCGATAAAAGTCTGCCACATCGCCATGGACTGCTGCACGCCGTTAATAAATATAAGCTGGGGCCCTTTATTTTCATACACCCTGTAGGGTATCAAAAATCTCCCCGTTTTTAACACAGCTTTTATACCCGGCGCAGCAGCTTTCATCGTATAAGTAAAACATTGTTATGCGCGTATTGCAAGAATTATCTAATTTTGCGCAAACGGACCCGCATCATCACACCGCGCTGTTCACAGGAGCACGTTCTGAATTGAGTTTTGGCAACTGTGTCTTTAATTATGGTGTCATATTCTTTCTGCGAAAACCCGTGGATACCCAAGATCAACCTGGCCACTGAATATAGAGGAAAGACCCTGGGCATTCCGGCAATGTAGGCATCTATATCTTTGTTGGAAGCTCCGGAAAAGCCGTCATAGATCCATGCTTCGCCTCCGGGTTTCAGGCACCGGTGCATCTCATCAATTATCCTTGAAGGGTGTTTCCAATGATGCAGAGCATCGGTACTTATGATCATGTCAAAAGCATTATCGTCAAACGAAAGAGCGTTGGCGTCCATTGCCATGAAATCTACGTTGGTCAGCCCATATTTTTTCTTATTTCTTTGGGCGATCTCTATCATTTTTTCGCTTACATCAATGCCGGTGATACGCGCGGACGGAATAAGCTTGCCTATCTCAAGAGGCAGCACGCCCGGGCCTGTTCCTATATCAAGAATAGTTCCACTTGCTGCCTCGGAGATATCTTTAGCCATGAGTTTGTACTGCGGCATAAATATCTTTACCGGGCCTGCCGCGTAGGAAGCAGCCGCAAAAAACGGCATTTTCTCAGGCATTATCTTACGCAGCAATCTAACGATCATTTATCCGGATACCCTTCTTTAAAATCTCTGATCAGCGAGACGAGCCGGTCAATAAGGTTGGCTCCCAAGCCCCTTCCTAATTTGAAATTTACAATTCCCGCATCCAACTGCATCTCGGCTATTGTTTTGATATCCATCTTGCAAAACGATTGGCGGAATGCCGAGCAAGTCAGGGCCCGCGGCAAAATAAACTTAAACGCAGCTGCTATGGTATCTATTAGCCCTACGGAAAGAAGAGACTTCTTGTTCTCTTTTGAGGTATACGCGTAATGATAATAAGAATTGCAGCGGTCGGCGCAGTATGAATTACAAATAGCGATGATACCGCTTTTGCTTTCGCGCAACACATCTTGAAGAAGGCCTTCTCTTCTGGAATCTTGAGGTGTCAGGCAAATAAAATCATACTTGCCGCTGTCATTAAGATACATGCTCAGAGTTTCGCCGGGCGTAAGCAGCTTGTGCGACGACACATACTTTGTGCAAGAGCCGACGTAAACAAGCTTATCCCCATACATTTGGCGGATGCGATCTTCAAGAAGCTTATTGTTAAGGATGATACCGTTTTTCACTCCATATTTTTCGGAAGAGGCGACCAGCCGCTTGACCGGATACAAGTTCTCTTCATTTAATTCTTCTTGGCTTATAAACATATTTGTATAAGCCAGGCGGAAAGAGATGCCATTTTGATTAGCCTTTGTTAAGGTCTCATAAAATTTGGCAAAGACCCTTGAAAGTTGCCTTTTAGTCAACGCGAAAAAAGGCCTATCCCACAGAAAAAGACCGTCTAAAACGTAATTAAATCTGCCGCCGTTTAATGGAGAGTTTGGAGCTCCCCCATACAAAACTATATCAATATCCTCCAGCCGGTTAAGCTTGGCCAAATGTTCAATGGGACTGGAATATATCGGGACCTCTATTGAATATTTTTTGTTCATGGCGGGTATAAAAATTTTGGCTGCCCCGCATGGATTCGAACCATGATTAACTGGTCCAGAGCCAGTCGTGCTACCTTTACACTACAGGGCAAAAATGACTTCTATTTAGGGTACTTCCTAAGTATTACGGAAAGCCGGATTAATGAAGCAAAATTCTACCACGCGTGGTCTCTAAACCACTGGTCCGCGTCTTTAATGTCGCGCCAGGCGCCTTTGGCTGTCTCACAGCCGCAAAGCATAACAAAACTCGCGAGGCAGATAGCTATGGCTAAAACGCTTAGAAAAGCTTTCTTTTTTCTCATACACCCTCTTTCTTGAACAATTTGATGACACGCTCCATTCTTTCAATGGCGCGTTCTTTTCCCAGGGCCTCTATCAACTCAAACATACCCGGCCCGCCGGTCCTGCCGCTTAACGCCAAACGGAGAGGATGGATCAAATGTTTGACCGTCACTCCAAGCTCTGCGACACAGGATCTGAAGGCTTCTTCTATTTTCACAGCGCTGAAATCAGAAAGCGCGCTGAACCTGTCCTTTAGCAATACAAATTCCCGCGTTAAATCCTGCGAGAACAACTTTTCTGCCGCGTCTTTATCAAATTCAACTTCTTTGACAAAGAAAGACTTAAGACCCTCTGCCAACTCAACTAAAGTCTCTGCCCGCTCACGGTATAATTTTAATATAGAAACGAGGGATTTTCCATCAAAATCGCTCAAGAAAGGCTTCACTAAGCCCGCGAGTCTCTCAAGATCGCAGCTTCTGATATGTCGGCCGTTCAACCATAGTAGCTTTTCCATATCAAAGGCCGCGGCTGTCTTATTCGCGGACTTAATGTCAAATTTTAAAACAGCCTCGGGTAAAGAGATTATCTCCTGATCTTTGCCGGGTGACCAGCCCAAGAGCATAAGATAATTAACGAGCCCCGCGGCTAAAAATCCCATGCGCCGGTATTCGGTGATAGCCGTGGCTCCGGCCCGCTTAGACATCCTGCCGCCGCCTGAGCCTAATATCATCGGGATATGGGCAAATTGCGGTATCTTATAATCCAGCGCTTCATAGATGACGAGTTGTTTCGGCGTATTTGAAATATGGTCGTCGCCGCGGATAATGTGCGTGACCTGCATATCGTTGTCGTCTACGACGCAGGCAAAGTTATACGTCGGCGACTGGTCGGATTTTATCAATACCTGGTCTTTGATAAGCGCCGTGTCAAAAGAGATGTGTCCGTGAATCATGTCATCTATGCGGACAGTTTTCTGCGGCATCTTCAATATCACGGCGCCCGAGCCGTCTTCGGCCTTATAGGCCTTGCCTTCGTCTAAAAGTTTTAAAGCCGCTGCCCGGTATATCTCAAAACGCTCGCTCTGGTAATAGAGTTCGTCCCAATCCAGGCCAAGCCACTTAAGGCTTTCCAAGATCTCGTCTAAATATTCTTTTTTGGAACGCGCCCGGTCAGTATCTTCTATCCTGAGAATAAAAGAAGCCTTATTGTGGCGGGCGAATAACCAGTTGAAGAGGCAAGTGCGCGCGCCGCCGATATGCAGATATCCGGTCGGGCTGGGAGCAAACCTGACTTTCATCTTTGCCCCTTCTGCGCGAAGAAAAAGCCTTCTTCAAGAGCGCGCT
>JAZDLG010000038.1:0-12056 GCA_043802125.1 Candidatus Omnitrophota bacterium | reverse complement strand
CCGGTATGCGAGAATTCAAAATGGGCAGATTTTTGTAGAATAGAAGAGTGGAGTGTCCGAGAATGTACTGTTTGCGGTTATGCCAGGATTGACCCCGTTCCCATGCGGGCGACCCGGCCAGGCTTTTATTCTAAAGAAAAGGTTGTCGAGAGAAACGCCAAGCAGCTAAGTCTTATCCAAAAGTTCTCTCGGGTCATGAAACGATCCTTCAATAGAATGGCCAATCGGGATAAAGGCAAAATATTTTATAATAAACTTTCCAGCTATTTACCAGCGGGCTCAAAAATCCTTGATATAGGCTGTGGCGACGGAGGTTTTCTCAAGCTGGCAAAGACAAAATTTTCCGGCACCGGTATTGAGATCTCTGAATACTTGGCAGATTTTGCCAGAAAACAAAATGGTATTAAAGTTATTGTCGGTGATTTTCAAGCCGCAGACGTTATTCATGAAAGGTTTGATGGTATCACTTTGGTATCGCTTCTTGAGCATTTAGATGATCCGGCAAGGGCTATAAAAAAATGTTTTGATCTTCTAAATAACGGCGGCGTTTTGTTAATTAAGACTGTAAACTACGGCTGTTTAAACAGAATGATAAAGAAAGGGAACTGGACCGGATTCCGTCCGCCGGACCACGTAGTCTATTTTACACCTCAAAGTTTAAGGCTTCTTCTTAAGAAGATAGGTTTTACCGGAATAAGGATCTCCTCTTGGCCTTTTAACGATAATATGTATTGCGATGCTTGGAGGTGAGCAGTTATAAAGAAGACGGACAAATTACCGGCGTTGGGCAAGATACACCCCGCATTTTTTAAGAAAGTCATCTATCCGCGCTTGGGCGCAAAAGACGCGTCTGTTCTGGTCAAGCCGCAGTCCGGAGTGGATTTCGGAGTTGTGGCTTTAGGCAGGCAGGTCATGGTTTTGTCTACGGACCCTTTTTATATAGCCCGGGAATTGGGTATTAAAAAGGCCGCGTGGTTTGCCGTCCACATACTCGCATCAGATGTCGCGGTCAGCGGTATCCGTCCGCGTTATCTGGCTGTGGACCTTAATCTTCCTCCGGAGATGGCCGAGGAAGAGCTTATTCTGATGTGGGATGTCGTTCATAGCGAGTGCAAGAAGTTGGGCATCGCGGTTGTCACCGGCCATACCGCGCGCTACGCGGGCTGTAATTATCCATTTGTAGGCGGCGCCACTATGTTTGGCGTAGGCGAAAGAAAGAAATTGATCGTTCCTCAATCGCGAGTGGGCGATGCTATAATAGTTTCCAAGGGCCCGGCCATAGAGACCACAGGATTAATGGCCGCGTACTTTCCGAGCTTTATAAAGAGAAAGTACGGCGAGCTCATTTTAAGAGAGGCCCAGGCAGTTTATTACCAGATGTCTACGGTCAAGGATGCGTTAGCCGCTGCTTCTGTTGGCGGGGTTACTGCGATGCATGATGCTACGGAAGGCGGTGTTTTCGGCGGCCTATATGAGATGGCGCAACACAGCAACGTAGGCATGCGTATTTACCAGGATGATATCATTTTGCAGAGAGCAGTAGAAAAAACATGCGCCTGTTTTGGCATTGACCCTTATGTTTCTATCAGCGAGGGCACGCTTCTTGCTACAGCCGGACAGAAGAAAGCCCGAGGTGTCATAGACGCTTTGAAAGATGAAGGTATACCTGCCAGCATAGTAGGCGAGGTCGTCCCTAAAAAAGAAGGGCTCTTTGTTTTTATAAAAGGTAAAAAGAAAAGATTAGAACATCCGAAAGTGGATCCATTTTGGATAAAATTTGAGGAGTATCTGAAAAAATAGCTATTTACAATAGCTATTTATATGGGAAGGCGGATTGTATGGAAAAGCGAAAAGTTGAGATAGAGGCGAGTATCCTTGATAAGCTAATGGGCAAGATCAATCTTCTGCAGAATGATAAGGAAAAGAGGGAGATAGTCAGCGTTATTATCTCGGAGCTTTACGGCGCCACACACCAAGATGCCTTCATGCAGAGCCAGGCGCTAAACGAGCTAAGCCAAGAGGAGGCGCGCGAAAAGTTCATAGGAGATTTTTTCACATACGGCGCCATAGAAGACCTTTTAAAAGACCAGGATATTGAGGATATCATCATCAACTCTCTCAATCCTATTTATATCCACCATACTTATCAGGGGTTGGTCAAGACCGATAAGAGATTTACGTCTCAGAGAGAATTAGATGTGTTTATAAAGAAGCTCATCACGTTTTCGGGAAGGTCTTCCTTGAGAAAACTCAATAATCTGGAACTGGCTAATATCCAGGGCCGCGTCAACATAGCGCTTTCGCCGTTTGGGCCCCAGATCACTATTACCAAAATAAAAGAAAATCCTTTGAGTATTATAGACCTGATACGCAAGGGCGCTCTTAATTACGATATCGCCGCACTCCTGTGGCTCTATCTGGAGGGTATGTCTATCCGGCCCGCGAATCTATTGATCCTGGGAGCTCCGGGTTCCGGCAAGACGACGCTTTTAAACGCGCTTTTGGGTTTTATACCCGATAAAGAGCGCTTGGTGATAATTGAGGATACCCTTGAGTTGAGCACGACTAAAGAAGAGAGTTGGTCGCGTCTGGAAAGCGATGAAGAGATAGCTCTTGCCGACCTTGTTAAAAATTCTTTAAGGATGCGGCCCGAGCGCATTGTAGTAGGCGAAGTCAGGGGAGAGGAAGCCCAGGACCTTATGACAGCGATGAATATAGGAAAATACTGTATGGGCACTATCCACGCGAGCGCCGCGCGTGAGGCCATAATCCGCCTTCAGAACGAGCCCATGAATATACCGGAGACCTTAGTTAATCTTATAGATGTTTTTATCACGATGACGAAATTTCACGTTAAGCATGAAGTATTCCGCGTCGTTGCTGAGGTCGCTGAGACTGCAGGATTGGAACAGAAGAAGGTTTTGCTTTCAACGGTCTGGCACCACGATTATGATAAGAGGGTTTTTGTTGAACAGAGCCCGACTTCGGTTTTTCGCGACAAGGTAGCTCGCGCCAGCGGCATGCAGTCCATTGACGTGATAAAAGAATTGCGAGCGCGCGCCGAGATCATGAAGTGCCTTGATAACAAGAATATCAACAGCATGGATGATACGTCGCATTTTTTCAGGCTTTATAACAAGGATGCCGACGCGGCTTTAGCTACGATAGACTTGAATAAAGCCGGCCTCTTGAAAAATATTAAAATATAGGAAGGGTGGCAGAGCGACCGAGCGAAGCTCTGTGGAGCGAGGAAGTCCCTGAAGCGAGCGTAGGTGAGCGGAAGGGACGGTTGATAGTCGAAAGCGGAAATAGTGCTTGTTTCGGAAGGGTGGCAGAGCGGTTGAATGCACCGGTCTTGAAAACCGGCAGGGGCCTTAGGTCCCTCGAGAGTTCGAATCTCTCCCCTTCCGTGTAGAATAACACTGGAGAAACTACGTGAATGCAGGGCTAAGACTTGGTTTAGGTATCCGCAGAAGGATCATTGTTTTTCTCTTATTGCTTCTTTTTGCGCTTCTTTTTCCGTCCATTTTGATCATCCGTCACTGGATGTCCTCTTCTCAGGATAAAATCGCGGAAGATATTTTAAAAGAGCGTTATCGTCTTATCACTTTATTCCTGGATTCAAAAAAGTCTTCGCTTGAAGTTTTGGCTAAGGCTCACGCTTTTGATCCGGATGTTTTGAATTGTTTCAAAGAGCATGGCCCGGATACTGCGTCCTTCTTCAATATACTCAAGCGGTCCTATGGCCTGGGTTTCATCCTCGTTTTAGACGCCGGAGGTAAGGTCGTAGACGGTGATTCCGCTTCAGAAAGGCTTATGTATGACAGCTCTATTTCTGCCGTCACGCGGATCGTAAAAAGTAATGCTGTCAGGGTTTCCTCGGGTTTTTTGCATACGGCCGATGATAGGCTTTGGATCGTGGCTTTTTCGGATATTGCGGCTGTTGATGATCCGGCCAAGATGCTTGGAAGCATTGTTTTCGGTTCCGCGTTGGATGACACGCTGTTTAAGGACCGGAGCTCGGCCATGGGTATTGTAATATCCGTTTTCCACTCCTCGAATTTTCAAATGTCGTCGGTTACCGGCGAAACGGACGCGGGAGCCTCTCTTGAGTCTTCGCGTAAGGAGCTCGTCTATACGCAGCAGCCTTTTCGTATCGCAAAAGGTTTACCGGACAGTAATAGAAACGCTATTTTTTACCTGGATGCGTTGATCCGCGATATTCGTGGGGAGGCCGTGGGGATCATAAGGATAAAGGAAGATCTATCAGATATTTGGTCTTCTAACAAGCCTGTAGCTTTTCTCTTAGGCATAGTCCTGTTGGTATTCTTATTTTTTTCGTGGCTCATAGTCAGGTTTGTGACAAGATATATCACATCTCCTTTGGTCAGATTAAAGGCCGCCATTATGGAGGTGATCTCTTCAAAAAATCTTTCAAAACGCCTTGATATAGGTTTTGAGGATGAAGTGGTAGGGCTGAACACAGAATTTAATAAGATGCTTGATGAGTTGGAAAAAATGAATTTGAAAATAAAGCGCTCCGCAGAAGAGATGGGAGTATTGTATAAAGACCTCCTTGAGCAGAAAAAATTTACTTCAGAGATCCTTGCCATAGCGCCCTCTATAGTCCTTGTGTTGTTGCCCGATGCAAGAGTCAAATTTGTCAACGATTCTATTGAGCGCATCACGGGCTATAAGAGCGAGGAGATCATAGGCAGGGATTGGTTTGATATGATGCTGCCTTTTGGCAAGCGAAAGGTCGCAAGGGCCGTGTTTGAGTATCTTGCGCAAGGCAACATGGAGCAGCACAGACAGATGGAAAATAATGTTTTGACAAAAAATAATACGGAACGCATCATTCTTTGGAGCAATAACGTGCTTTTGGATAAAGATGGCCGTGTTTCTTCCATTATTTCAGTAGGCCAGGATGTTACGGAATATAAGCATATTGAAACGGAGCTGGTCAAGAAGATGAACGACCTGGAGCGGTTTTACAAAGTGACCATGGATAGGGAAAGAGTGGTAATTCAGCTTAAAGAAGAACTCCGAGAGCTGAAAGCGAGGTTGCAGGACAAGTGAACAAGCGCATAAGATCAAGAGTTTCGTGGAAATTGACAGGCCTTGTGTCAGCTGCCGGGATCTTCTTTTTTACCTTCGTCATGATCATTGTATACAGTGATTATAGAAACTTTTTTTATAATGAGGTTAATTCTCGGGTTGACAGGACGGCTCAGTTTGTATGCGAAAGGATAGAAAGTGATATAAAAGAGCTGAGTTCGTATTTATTTTTTGTTGCCTCGCATAACAATACGATCATAAGATTTGTTGAAGCAGCCAACGCTTTACGCGCTGGCGTATCCGAAGAGGAAAACCTGCGCCGCATGAAAGATATGGATATAGATTGGAGCACTAATGGGTGGATTCGGCTCAAGGACAGTTTATTGAATAACGATTCTAGCGATGTGCTCAGAGACATACAGAAGTCAAAAATATTTATTTCATCAGAGATATTTATTACTGATAGATCGGGAGCTTTGGCCGCGACGACCGGCAAGACATCGGATTATTTTCAAGCTGATGAAGAGTGGTGGCAAAGAAGTTACAACAACGGCCTGGGCGCCGTTTACACCACAGCGATGGAATGGGACGAAAGCTCCGATACCTACGGCTTTTCAATCGCATGCCCTATCCGTGATGCGGATGCAGAAGTCATAGGAATTATGAAAGCCGTGATAGACGAAAATATATTGCTTAGCAATATATTTAAGCTTTTTTTCAACGAGGATTGGCATGCCGGCGTTATGTCCGAGACAGGAAGCCCTGTTTTTACTTTTAACGCTGATCACAACATCAGCCCCAAAGGTATTTTAAAACAGGTATTTGATGTCATAGTTCTAAAAAAAGGCCGCGGCGAAAGGATCGTTCGCGATTCAGAAGGCAAATATTATTTTCTTGGGTTTTCAAAGCTGCAAAAAAGCGCTCTCTCTGCTCAAGAAGATAGCTATGTCTATTCCTTGCTTGAAGCGTCCAAGGCAATGGGAGTACTTAAGGCTACCGTTACAAAGTTGTTTTTTATTTGTGTTATTGTAGCGCTTTTTTTGTGTTTTGCAGTTTTCTTAATTTCAAAAAAGGTCGTATCTCCGTTGCTGGCATTTCAAGGCGGTTTTGCTTTAGTCAACAAAGGCGTTTTTGATCGGCCTATTGTGATAAATACCGGTGATGAATTTGAAAGCCTGTCATCTGAGTTTAACAGGATGTTGGAGAATTTGCGTAATAGCACTATTTCTAAAGATTATTTTGATCAGATCATCCAAAGCATGTCCGACGTGCTTTTTGTCGTAGATCCTTACGGCGCGATAGACCTTGTCAACAAGCGCGCCTGCGCGCTGTTGGGATATGAAGAAAAAGAGCTCAAGGGAAAAGAAGCGATCCAGATATTTTCTAAAAAAGACCGCTACATAGTAAACTGGGGTTTAAAAGGCTTGATAGAAGAAGGAGCTCTCAAAAACAAGAAAGTCTATTTTTTGACAAAATCCGGGAAAGAGACCGAGGTGTATCTGGGCACGCGTTCGTTGAGAGACCGGGAAAATAATCTGACAGGCCTTGTCTGTATGGCTGTTGACCTGACAGATATCAATAAACTGTTAGACGACTTGAAAAGTTCTGCGGAGGAAGCGTCAAGGCATAAACATGATCTGGAAAAAGCGCTCAAAGAACAGATGGAGGCCAGGGATGTTATGTTAAGCATCCTTGAGGACACGGACGAGTCAAAAAGGGTGCTGGAAGCGGCTTTAAGGAAGTTAAAGGAAACGCAGGATGAATTGTTGCAGGCAGAAAAGATGATCTCTCTGGGCCAGATAGCCGCAGGTGTGGCGCATGAAATAAACAATCCGCTTTTTGTAATTTCAGGAGAGGCTGAGATGCTGAGTATGGAGCCTGACAGCCCTGCCTCAACAGTAGAGTCTGTCAAGATCATCAGGGAGCAGATCGGGCGCATCGGGGATATCATAAAAAGGCTTCTTGAATTTGCCCGCAAAAAAGATACCAAATTTGTACCATTAGACATAAATGTCATCGTGGATAAAGTAGCGGAACTTCTGAAATATCAGGCTAACTTGCTGGGCCATATCGAAATCGATAAGAAGATATCTGAGGAAAAATTAACGGTAGAAGGAGATCCGAACCAGTTGCAGGAGGCATTTTTGAATCTTATGATCAATGCCGTCCAGGCGATGGAAGAAAAAGGCGGTATCTTGACTATCCGCACTTTTTCTGAGATAATCAAACCAGAGGTGGTAGTCCAGATATCAGATACGGGCATAGGCATGAACGAAGAGACCCGGAAAAGGATCTTTGATCCTTTTTTCACGACAAAGAAGACAGGCACAGGATTGGGGTTGTCTGTATGCTTTGGTATTATAGAAAGTCACGGCGGCAGTATAGAAGTAGATAGCCGGTTAGGCATTGGAACGACGTTTACCGTAAAGTTGCCTTTTGTCAAATAAACCAATCAGGAGTTGTCTATGAAAAAGATACTTGTTGTTGATGACGAAAAACCCATACGCGAGATGCTCAGGAAATTTCTTACGAAAAAAGAATATGAGGTCTTTGATACCGACAACGGCGAGGACGCTTTAAAGATAGTTTCCGAGCAATCTCCGCATATCGTACTTCTTGATATACGCATGCCTAAATGTGACGGCGTTGAGATATTAAAAAAGATAAAAGAAATAAACAAAGAGGCGGGCGTTATCATGATCACCGCTGTCTCAGAGACAGCTATTGCCGAGAAGTGCATGGAGATGGGGGCCTTTGATTATATCACCAAACCCATCAGCCTTGAATATCTGGAAGAGTGCCTGCTCGCGAAACTCCTTGATTTCTATAAATAGTCTGTTCAAACGTCTAAATGTCATAAAGTCACAAGTAAACGTTTTTGCTTGTGACTTTTGTACTTTTGGACCCCCATAGCCCCTTCTTTAAAATAATTTTAAAAAAATACTTGACAAAGGATTATTATATTGTAAACTCTACTATGTTGATAGAGATTATATAGTATAGAGCCTGCCTACCGGCAGGCAGGGAGCTTAAATGAAGATCACTTATCGAGGGGATTACGCGTTAAAAGCAGTGTTGGATCTATCACTACATTATGGTAAGGAATTGGTGACGATCCACGACATTGCCGGCCGCATAGACGCACCGGTCAAATTTTTGGAACAGATATTATTGGATCTGAAGAAAGGCGGTTTTATTGAAAGCCGCAGGGGTAAGGTCGGAGGTTTTTTGTTATCAAAGCCTCCATATGAAATAACAGTAGGCGATGTTGTGCGATTCATAGATGGCTCCATAGAGCCTATTGCATGCGTGAAAGACAAGTATGCCTCCTGTCGGGATGTATATAAATGTGTGTTCCGAAAGATCTGGCAGGATGTCTATGAGGCAACGTCAAACGTCATTGATGATGTAACATTTGAACAATTGGCTCTTAAGGCAGGTGCCGCAAAGCAGGCGCTTGAATATTCTATATAGGTAAATAACATAAACAAGCAAAGGGAGGAGCAAGAAATGAGTTCGTTATTAGAAAACAAAGATGATCTGAAGAAATTAGTTGAAACGCTTAATTTTAAGGAAAAAGTCGAGCGTTCAAAGAAATTGATCAAAGAGGCATATGATAAATATGGAGATTCGCTTGTAGTCGCTAATAGTTTAGGTAAGGATTCAGTGGCTGTCTGGGACTTGGCCAAAAAAGTCAACCCAAAGATACGCGGGTTTATCGTGACAACGCGTTTTAAGCCCAAAGAGACAGTAAAGTTCATGGATGATGAAGTTGCGCGCTATCCGGAATTAAAAGTCTATAAGAACGATATCGCTATACCCGAAAGACTTTACGAAACAGACCCTGACCGTTGTTGTGACATTTTAAAGGTAGAGCCTGTTAAGCGTGCTGTTGAAGAGATGCACGTTAAATGTTGGGTGACAGGGCTTCGTTGCACGGAAGGCCGCACAAGGACGGATTACAAAGAGGTGGAAGAAAGGGACAAGGGTTTAATAAAGCTAAATCCAATCTTGATCTGGAAAGAGCGGGAGGTATGGCAGTATTTGGCTCTTTATCAGGTCCCTGTTAATCATTTATACGCGGAAGGCTACCGCTCGCTTGGGTGCGCGCCGTGTACGAAGATCACCAATGAAGATAATGAACGCGCGGGCCGCTGGATAGGCACAAGCAAGTGCGGCGGCGAATGCGGAATACATACACGGCCATTGTTGAAAAAGACGGGGTAGTATTATGATAGAAGATAAAATAACTATTGAAGATAACGAAAGAGCGCTTGTTTCGCAGATACTTAAAGCGCTAAAAAGCATCCGCTACGGCTATGTCCAGATCACTGTGCAGGATTCAAGGCCTGTGCAGATAGACAAAGCGGAAAAGATCAGGCTTGATGGGCAGGGTAGGCATTAATAAAAAGGAGGCGAGCAGTCATCTGCAGCATCCGCCGAAGGCGGATCCGCCTATGGCGGAAAAAATCAAATAAAATTATTTTCGGTTGACCAGTCAACTGGAAGCGGAGATCAGAAGAAAGGAAAGAAAGATGAAGATCTTGAAGCTTTTCAGTTGGCTTGCAGTGGTTTTCCTGGTGTTTACGCCGCTGTCTTTCGCCGCGGAGTCCGATGTGGATAGGCTCTTGAACCTCCTTGTGGAGAAAAAGGTCGTGACAGCGGAAGACGCAGCAACATTCAGGGCGGATCTGGCTATAAAAAAACAGGAAGAGAAAGAAACACAGAAAGAATTTTCCGTATTAGCCGGCAAGGCGATTAAGCTTAGCGGTTATACGCAGTTACGTTTCCAGCAGAGCAAAAATGCAAAGAATGGCTTTGATATCCGTAGAGCGCGGCTTGACCTTAAAGGGGATATAACCGAGCGTTTTGATTATCGCACACAAGTGGAATTCGGAGGAACCTCAGGGCCGTTTTTGCTGGATGCGACTATTGGTTATAAGTTGAATCCCTGCATTAAGTTAACCGGCGGCCAGTTTAAAATCCCCTTTAGCCAAGAGAACCTGACATCAAGCCCTAAGTTAGAAACAATCAACAGGTCTCAGGTTGTTGAAGCTCTGGTAGCCAGAGGCACTGATGTGATCAATAACCAGAATGGCCGCGATATCGGAGTCCAGGCGAGCGGGAGTTTCCTGCCTGACAAGGCCAAGAGCGGTTACTTGTTTGATTATGCGGTAGCGGTTGTTAATGGCTCAGGTATAAACAAGGCCGATACTAATGACCAGAAAGATTTTGTGGGCCGTTTGGTGTATCATCCCGCTAAGGACTGGTCTGTCGGAGGGAATATTTATAAAGGCAGATATACGTTGACCACTGCGCTTACTCAAAGAAATGACCGAGATAGGGCAGGTTTTGAGTTTGCTTATTTGCGCGATCCTATTTCCCTTAAAGGCGAGTTTATTGAGGGCCACGATGGAGCGACTAATAAGTCCGGTTGGTATTTACAGGCCGGTTATTTTGTCATTTCCAAGAAACTGCAGCTCGTTTATAAGTTTGATACATATGACGCTGATACGAAACTTGCGAATAACGAAAAAGAAGTCCATACTTTTGGCGCCAATTGGTATTTTAATAAGTGGGCATTTTTCCAGTTCAACTATGAATTAAAAGAAGAAGCAGGAGCAGAGATCATTAATAACGCGTTCACAGGCCAGTTTACATTGCAGTTTTAAGGGAGGATTCTATAATGAAAAAGATATTAAACTTTTTTTTAATAATAGGTTTTGTATTGGGTTTAAACCAGGGCATTGCTCTGGCTCAGGATAAAGAGCCGCAAGGCACCCTTACTCTTTCAGGGGCATGGGCTATTTATCCGACAGCAGTTACTTGGGCAGAGGCGTTTCAAAAATTGCACCCCGGAGTAAAAATAGACGTTTCAGCCGGCGGCGCGGGCAAGGGCGCGGCTGATGCCATAGCCGGCCTTGTAGATATCGGCATGGTCTCGCGTGAGCCTGATCCGTCTGAAATTAAACAGGGCATTACTCCTGTTTATATTTTGCATGACGCGATATTCGCGGTGGTCAGCGAGGAAAATCCTGCTTTAGACGATCTTTTGAAAAAAGGCGTTAAAAAAGAGATTCTCGCCGGCATCTATATTTCCGGCCTACTGACAAAATGGGATGAAGTTGTAGGGCGCGGTGTCAACCTGTCTGCCGGTCAGGCAGGTAAGCCTATCCATGTCTATACCCGATCGGATTCCTGCGGCGCGGCCTCAAGCTGGGCGGGTTTCTTTGGAAAAAAACAGGATGATCTAAAAGGTATAGGCATTTATGGAGATCCAGGCCTTCTGGAGGTTGCCAAAAAAGACCCTCTTGGCATAGGTTTTAACAACTTCAGCTACGTGTTCACGCGAGAAGGTTCTGTTGTAAAAGGCGCTCGGCTTGTCCCGATAGACGCTAATAGCAACGGACAGGCTGATAGCGATGAGGTTTTTACCAATAGAGCGGATGCTGTGGCTGCAATAGAAGCCGGGAAGTATCCCGTTACAAGAAAGAATTATTTCTTTGTAAAAGGAAAACCGAATGGTTTAGTCTTGGAATTCATCCAATTTGTCCTATCGGACGAAGGCACAAAAGTCGTAAACGAAGTAGCTGCCAGTCTTCCTTTACCGAAAGAAGATAGAAAGAAAGTATTAGAGGGTTTGCTATAATAACAGGTATGCTGCGAAACAGAAGGATCAAAGATACGATAGCAAAACAAGCGATGCTGGGGCTGGCTGTTTTGGTCGGCTTGCTGGTTTTCTTGATAGCCTTCGGCCTATTTACAAAATCAAGGCCTATCTTAGAAACTAAACATCTTAGCGAGCTGTTATTTTCTACGCGTTGGCGGCCTTCAGAAGGCGCTTTTGGGTTTGCGCCGTTTATCGCGGGTACGGTTTGGGTGACTGTTGTTGCTATGATCCTCGCTGTGCCGCCGTCAATATTTTCCGCTATTTATCTTGCGGAATACGCGCCTAAGAAGGTCCAACAGGGGCTTAAGCCCCTGTTGGATATGCTTTC
>JAZDLG010000011.1:0-15997 GCA_043802125.1 Candidatus Omnitrophota bacterium | reverse complement strand
CCGCCGGCTATTATATCCGTGTTTTTGGGTGAGCAGTTGACACAAATATTAGACACTATTGAAAATGGCAAGAAACAGGAGGTAAGCCGCCAGGATATCATGAACCTTGGAGTCTCAAGGCTGCCTGTCGTGAATAAGGATATGACGGATAGGAACCGCACGTCGCCGTTCGCGTTTACCGGTAATAAGTTTGAGTTCAGGGCTGTCGGTTCTTCCCAGAACATCTCTACATCTATTACGGTCATTAATACGATAGTAGCTGATTCTTTGGATTTCGTGCGCGCAAAAATAGAGCAGGCCGCAAAGTCCAAAGATTTTAATACCGCGGTCTTAAGCATCATAGCGGATGTCATAAGAGATACCAAAAAGATACGCTTTGAAGGTAACAACTATTCCGAAGATTGGAAAAAAGAGGCGGCGCATCGCGGTCTGCCCAATGAACCTTCCACCTCTGAGGCGTTAAAAGCATTGATCAAGGAAGAGAATATGGCTCTTTTTGAGAGATATAAGATATTTACCAAAGAAGAGCTGCGCTCACGTTATAAGATATGGCTGGAGACGTATATAAAACTCTTAGAGATTGAAGCCAAGACATTGAATGAGATGGTGAATTCAAGCATAGTGCCAAATGCTTTTGATTATCAGAATTTATTGAGCAGCAATCTGCGCGCCATGGTAGAGCTCAAAGAGAAGGCAGGCGTTAAATTTTCAGATGAGGCCTTTGATGACCAAAAGGAGCATCTGGCTGAAGTCACAGAGATGATCCATTATGTCCGCAAGAACACGAAGGCCATGATGAAATTCTTAGAAGATGTCCACGGCGTTGATGAAGATGATAAGGCCAGGCGCTTTTTTGCGGAACTAAAGCCTATTATGGAACATATTCGCAGGCACGCTGATATGTTGGAGTGCGTTATCTCCGATGAACATTGGGACCTGCCGAAGTATAGGGAAATGCTGTTTGTCAAGTAAATGAGGCCACAGCTTACAGAACCGCAGATTTACGGCGGTGGATGTAAGTTGTAGGGCCGAATTTATCCCGTAGTCACAAGAAAATTTAGAATAAATTTTCGCAGTGTCTGACTATCGGGATGACCCGTTCTTGTTTAGGAGTACTATGCCAGGCATCAGCTTTGACTTTAACAATATGCTCAGTTCCAATATCGGCAAGACGCATGGCGTCTCAGAGGCTGAATTGGAGGGAATATCAAAGGCCGTTAAAAGTTCCCACGCGCATCTGCGCGGTATTTTGGATGGCTCCGCAAGCCGGGTCCGTCTCGGGCTTGAGTGGGCTATGTTGCCTTTTCAAGACGAGAAGTTTATAAGCGAGATCCAGGCGTTGGGTGATGAAATAGCGTTTAAATATGAGAACGTCATTTTTTTAGGCATCGGCGGTTCTTATCTGGGATTGAAGGCGGCACAAGAGGCTTTGTGCCCGCCTTACTTCAATGAATTTTCTTCTTTAAGGCAAAAACGCGCCAAAATATATTTTGAAGGCAATAATCTTGATCCCACGCCCTTAAACTGCCTTTTGAAAAATCTTGACCCCTGCAAAACATTCGTAGTCGTCATCTCAAAATCAGGCGAGACTACTGAGACCAAGTCTGTCTTTGACGTTGTTGAAAAGTGGCTCAAAGACGCCGTGGGAGAGGGTTTTGGGCGCCAGATATTTGCCATCACAGACCCGATAGCAGGCAGTTTGCGCAAGAGGGTAGAGGCTGAACAGAAAAAAGACACTTTAAGTTTCCGAAACTTATCGCTTTTGCCCGGGGTCGGCGGCCGTTATTCAGAATTAAACATGGGCCTTCTGCATTTGGCCATCATAGGCGTCAATATCGCAGAGGTTCTCGCTGGCGCTCGAGATATGGCTCAAAGATGCAGCAAGGGCGAGTTATTGAAAAATCCGGCCTATCTTTATGCGTGCTTGCATTTTATCGCCTATAAAAAGAAAGGCAAATCCATTGCCATTTTTATGCCTTTTACGGAATTATTGAAATCCACCGCGGATTGGTATTGCCAGCTCCTTGCGGAAAGCACGGGCAAGAAGTTCGGCCGAAAGATAAAAGTATCCTGCGAAGGCAGCGAGACTTGGGAACTTGACACGCGACGGGTCCTCGGTGTTGGGCGTACTCCGGTGCCAACCCGCGGAACTACAGACCTGCATTCTATTCAGCAGAATAATGTTGAAGGCGAGAATAATAAGGTTGTGACCATGATGCGCGTAGAGAGTTTTAAGGATGACCTAAAAATCCCCGGATCAGACGGGATACTTTCAGACAGGTCTTTTTGTGAGTTGCTCAAATTAGCGCAAGAAGCCACTGAGTGGGCTTTGACGGCCAATAACAGGCCAAATTGTACGGTTGCGCTTTCGCAAATAACGCCAAGTATATG
Organism: Candidatus Omnitrophota bacterium; assembly: GCA_043802125.1. Lineage (GTDB taxonomy): Bacteria > Omnitrophota > Gorgyraeia > Velamenicoccales > Velamenicoccaceae > Phelpsiimicrobium. Next base: position 13,606 of record JAZDLG010000011.1, on the reverse strand, counting down.
GGGTGGGCTTATTTATTTCTTTGAGATGGCCACGGCTTTTGAGGGCGAGCTGCTTGGTATCAATGCTTTTGACCAGCCGGGAGTAGAGAGTTACAAGAATTACATGTACTTTAAGCTGGGCAAGCCGGGGCTTTCTAGTGACGTAGCGCAAGAGATCAATAAACACCTAATAAAGAAGAACCCGAAGTTCATTATTTAGTTGTTTATTCGCACTGCAACATCCATGTTTTCCGACGATACTTTTTGCCGTCTGCTACGGCTTATGTCTCGGGCGTTACGCTCCATAGAAGATTGTCGCTACGCCCTCGCCGTAAATCCTTGCAGACTCAAGTTAAACGAAGTGCCAAAAAATATCTGATTGTCGGCTTAAACATGGATATCGCAATGCTAACAAAGTACTTATATGATCAATGATGTGCTCTGCGTGATACTCGGCGGCGGTCGCGGCACCAGGCTTTATCCTTTGACACGCGACAGGGCAAAACCCGCAGTGCCGCTTTTTGGTAAATACCGCCTCATTGATATCCCCATCTCAAACTGCCTTAATTCAGGTTTTAGAAAAATAAACATTCTTACCCAATTCAACTCTGAGTCTTTGAACAAACATATTACGCGCACGTATAAGTTTGATCAATTTTCTCAAGGGTTTATTGAGATCATCGCGGCTGACCAGACCATGGAGCACGCGGACTGGTTTCAGGGCCCGGCGGACGCGGTGCGCAAGAGCCTCAAGCATTTTTCTCATCCCAAAATCAAATATGTCTGTATCTTATCCGGCGACCAGTTGTATAAGATGGATTTGAATAAATTTTTTGAGTATCACGTCTCAAAGAAGGCTCAAGTCACCGTTGCCTGCAATGTCATAGGAGGCAGCGATGTATCGTATTACGGCATCATGGGCGTGGATAATGACTCCAGGATAACTTGTTTTGTTGAAAAACCAGCTAATAAAGAGCTGGTCAAGGCCTCAAGCGTCAAGAGGGGTGGAGAAGATAAGTTTTTGTGTTCTATGGGTATCTACCTTTTCAATGTTGACGCCTTGTCCGAGATCTTAAGCAAAAGCAAAAAAGCAGACTTTGGCAAAGAGGTAATACCGGAGGCGATAGGCGATAGGCGTATCTATGCTTATGAGTTCAGCGGTTATTGGCGCGACATAGGGACCATCAGTTCTTTTTACGCGGAGAATCTTGCGCTTACACGCGAATGCCCGCCTTTAGACCTATTTGATGAGGCCTGGCCTATATATACCCGCTCGCGCTCTCTTCCGCCGGCAAAATATAACCATTCAACCATTGAACACAGCATGGTAGCAGACGGCTCGGTCATAGATTCTGCCGTTATCAAGGGGTCTATTATCGGCTTGCGCTCCAAGATAGCTAAGAACGCCGTGATAGAAGATTCTATCATTATGGGCGCTGATTATTATGAGGCGAGCATTGGCATCGGCCAGGATTGCCATATACGCAGAGCAATTTTGGACAAGAACGCGCGTATCGGACGCGGAGTAAGAATAGTAAATCAAAAAGGCGTCAAAGATTTCCAGGGGCCTGATTATATGATCAAGGACGGCATCGTTGTAGTTTATAAAAACGCGACGATACCCGCGGGAACGGTCATTTAAAAAAAGGGGGAATTATGATAATTTTATTGGTCTTGTTGGCGGTAATACTTTTGATAGCGGGATGGTTTTTTACGACCTATAACTCTCTTGTCGCTCTTAAAGTGAGGGTTGAAAATGCCTGGTCTCAAATAGACGTGCAGTTGAAACGGCGCCACGACCTTATCCCCAATCTGGTTGAGGCGGTCAAGGGATATATGAGCTATGAAAAAGATACTTTAGAGCGCGTCATCAAAGCGAGGAATCAGGCTATTGACGCCTCCAGCATCAAAGATAAAGCCCAGGCGGAGAATTTCCTGAGCCAGACTTTAAAATCCTTGTTTGCCGTTGTAGAAAGGTATCCGGACCTTAAGGCCAATCAGAACGTGCTTAAACTCCAGGAAGAGCTGACGTCAACCGAGAACAAGATCTCTTTCGCGCGGCAGTATTATAATGACGAGACCGGCCGTTTCAATACCCAGATACAGATCGTCCCGGGAAATATCGTGGCAGGCGCGGTCGGTTTTACTCAAAGAGACTTTTTTCAGATAGAGGATAAGACTGAAAAAGAAGCACCCAAAGTAAAATTTTAGCGTACAGCGCAAACTACTCTACGCTAAAATTATATGCCTTTCTCATTTATAGAGATTGAAGAAAAAAAGACCAGGGTCATCGGTTTTCTTTTTCTCTTCATTATCCTATTTTATTTCCTCACCGCTTACCTTATTCTCATCGTCTTAGAAAATACGGGGCATTTCGGCCTGCCACCCTGGCAGCACACTCTGGCTGCTTTGGCAGTTGCTTTAGTAATCGGCCTATTTCATTGGTGGACTTCTACCAGCAATCTTATTGATAAGATATGCGGCCTTATCGGAGCTGTCCCAATAGATTCAAAAGATACTTATCACCAGTATTTAAAAAATATTGTTGAAGAAGTAAGCGTTGCCATAGGAGGCAGGCCTCTTGAAGCCTGGGTCTTACCCAGCGTGAGCATGAATGCTTTTGCTCTTGAAGATTTTAACGGCCGCGCCGTCATAGGCGTTACAGAGGGGTTATTGACGCGCTTAAGCCGTTCTCAGATAGAGGCTGTGGTGGGACATGAGGCAGGACACATCATAAGCGGCGACTGTTTGAGCACAACAGTGACTTGCGCTTTGGCAGAGATCTATGAAGAGGGCTCAACTCATCTTGCCTCTGGTTTAAAGAGGATGAGGGGCAGGGGCAGCGGTGTTTTAGTGTTGGTCTATATAATTTTAGTCATAATGCGTTTTTTCAGTTCTCTTATCCGTTATTTTATATCTCGTCAGAGGGAATACCGCGCGGATGCCGTTGCCGTGCGCCTGACAAGGGACCCTTTAAGCCTTGCTGAGGCATTAAAACTTATTTCATCTAATTGGCGCGGCTCAGGAGCGCAGGGCGAGAGGCTCCAGTCTATTTTTATCATGAATCCTGTTCCCAGCGCTCTGGATGAGAAAGAGGGGCTGTTTTCCGATATGTTTTCTACGCACCCGCCCATAAAAAACAGGATAGGAATACTTTTGAATATGGCTCATCTGGATGAAAAATCGCTTGAGGAAAACTTAAAGAATTTTAAAAGAGTCTCTCCTGTAGCTGATGTTGAGACGATAAGCGAGGAATCGCAGGAATCACAGGCTGAGCAGAAGTGGTTTGTTTTTCTTGATCAGGCGTGGCAAGGCCCATATCTTTTGGATGAGCTTAAAAACATGCAAGCGCTTACTCCCGAACAGTGGGTCAGGCTCCAGGGTGAAACAGTGGTCAGGCATATCTATGAAGACAAGGCGCTGTTTACGCTTTTTAACAAGGATAATGGCGGCGCGTCGGAGAAATTTTCCTGTCCGCGCTGTAAGGTAGTACTTTCAGAAATAACATATGAAGGCGCGCCTATGCTTAAGTGCTCTTATTGCTCAGGTGTGTTTGTGGAAGAGGGTAAGGTTAGCCGCATCTTGATAAGGCAGGATAGACAGTTCAGCGAAGAGATCGCGCGGTTGGGAAAGACGCTAATAAGCGAAAAGCAGAAATTCCAGGCTAAGCAAGGCACGGATAACGCCTGGGTCCTTGATTGCCCTGCCTGCCTGCGTAAGATGCTGCGGCAGTTTTTTGTTTACTCTTATCCTGTTGAAGTAGACCGCTGCGCTTATTGCGGCGGTACTTGGTTTGATAAGTATGAATTGGAGATCCTTCAATATCTTTATGAGAATTTGAGCACCAAATTGTAATTGTAGCGAAATCCCGCGTTAGCGGGAAATATCATAGCCGGACTTGACATAAAAGAAAAATGTAGTATACTTATTTCGTTGGTAGTGACTTGTAACAAGTCATATTACGAAGTCGTAATGAAGACAAGGGCGTTCGCAAAAAGAAGCGAACGCATTTTTTTTGTGCAGAAGGCACAACACCCGCGCAATTCCTTATAAGCGCGGGGTGTAAGCAGCGTAGCCCCCTATTAAGACATGGGCGTCTTATGTTCAGAGATGAACTTAGGGCGCCCATTTTGTTTTATAACTTGATAGGAGACAATCATGATTAATGCGGGAGATACGGCGTGGGTCTTGATGTCATCAGCGCTTGTAATGTTGATGACCCCGGGCTTGGCATTTTTCTACGGGGGCATGGTCAGGCGCAAGAACGTGCTAAGCGTTCTTATGCAGTGTTTTGTTATTTTATGCGTGTTGAGTTTGCAATGGGTGTTGTTCGGCTACAGCCTTTCATTCGCGCCGGGTACAGGTTTCTGGGGCGGGTTACAGTGGGCCGGTTTGAACGGCGTGGGGTTAGAACCTTATGCTGATTACGCGGCAACTATCCCTCATCAGGCGTTCATGATATTCCAGGGGATGTTTGCGATTATCACGCCTGCGCTTATCATCGGCGCTTTTGCCGAAAGGATGAAGTTCTCCGCGTTTTTGATCTTTACAATTCTTTGGGCAACGCTTGTTTATGACCCTGTTTGCCATTGGGTGTGGGGTATCGGAGGATGGATAAGGAACATGGGCGCGCTTGATTTTGCAGGCGGGACAGTCGTCCACATTAACGCGGGTATTGCCGCGTTAATGACGGCATTAGTCATAGGCCGAAGGAAAAATTTAGATAAGAGCGTGCCTTCGCCGCACAACCTGCCTTTTGTTGTGTTAGGGACAGCTCTTCTTTGGTTTGGCTGGTTCGGGTTCAACGCGGGAAGCGCTTTGGCAGCCAATGGATTAGCGGTCAATGCGTTTGTCGTCACAAATACGGCTGCGGCTGCCGCCGGTTTGAGTTGGGCGCTTATAGAATGGATACGTAACGGCAAGACTACGATGTTCGGCGTTGCCAGCGGCGCGGTCGCGGGGTTAGTCGCTATCACGCCGGCAGCGGGTTATGTCAGCGTTATCCCGGCCATCATCATCGGCCTTCTTGTCAGTGTCTTTTGTTATATCGCCGCAGCTATTATCAAGCCGAAATTAGGATACGATGATGCGCTGGATGCGTTTGGCGTCCATTGCGTAGGCGGTATGTGGGGCGCGTTAGCCACAGGGTTGTTTGCTTCCAAGGCTGTGAATGCCGCGGGAAACAACGGCCTGTTCTTCGGCAATCCTCATCAGCTATATGTCCAGGCAGTAGCTGTTGGGGCAACTTTGTTTTATGCTACTGTAGGAACTTTTGTCATTTACAAGATAATTGATGCGACCATAGGCATGAGGGTGGTTGAAAAAGATGAAGATTTAGGTTTGGATCTGGCGCAGCATCGCGAAAGGGCATATACAGTGTTAGAGTAAACAGACTTTCTTAACCGGAGGTTTCAAATGAAGTTAATCATAGCAATAATACAGCCCAGCAGGCTGGAGGAAGTCAAGCAGCAGCTTTATCACTCTGAGGTTAATCTCATAACTGTCAGCGAAGTGCTTGGCCATGGCCGGCAGAAGGGCGTCACCGAGGTCTACCGCGGCGCCAGGGAAATGGGTAACCTGCTGCGTAAGGTCCGTCTTGAGATAGCTGTAAATGAGGATTTTGTTGAGCCGACCATAAAAGCCATTATCAAAGGCGCTAAAACAGGCGAAACAGGCGACGGCAAGGTCTTCGTCCTTGACCTCAAGGATTGCGTCCGCATCCGCACTGAGGAGCGCGGTGATGTCGCGATCGGCTAAGTTTGAGCACCATAATGCTGGGTTAACCCAGATGTAGCGAAATCCCCGCGGGTTTTGCGGGGATCTAGTTTAGGTAATTTTTACATTGACAAAGAAAAAGTGGTATGTTATATTTTACAAAGTTAGGGCACAACGTTAGTGCCGGAAATGGTTGTATTGTTTTAAAACGATGGCGTTTTATACCGGTTATTTAATCGGCCTAAAACGCCATTTTTGTGCAGAAGGCACAACACCCGCGCAATTCCTTATAAGCGCGGGGTGTATATCAGTCCAAGTATAGCGGAGCAACTCCATGCAAAATATACCGCTTTCCGAGCAGATCAAAGCTTTGTCAAAGATAAGCAAGGCTATTGTTTCCGACCTTTATCTTGAAGATATCCTTCGCCTTATTGTTACAGTCACAGCCGAGGTCATGGGGTCAAACATCTGTTCACTTATGCTCCTTGATGAGAAGGCCCGCGAACTTACTATACGCGCAACACAGAGTGTGAGCGAAGAGTATAATAAGAAGCCTCCTCTAAAAATAGGAGAGGGTATAGCCGGAAAAGTCGTCTTACAGAATAAGCCCATGGCTGTCTCTGACGTGGCTAAGGAGAAAGAGTATAAATATCAGGACATCGCCAAAAAGGAAGGCCTGCGTTCTCTTTTGTGTGTCCCCTTAAGCGTCAAAGGCAAGGCCATAGGTGTGATAAATTGTTATACTTCCAGCCCGCACGATTTTACGGAAACGGAAATAGAGATCCTTACGGCTATTGCTAATCAAGCAGCGGTTGCTATTGAGAATACGGAGTTGTTGGTGAAGAGCAGGGTCATTCAGGAGGAGCTGGAAAGCCGCAAGATCACTGAGCGCGCCAAAGGTATCATGATGAGGGAAGAACACCTGACCGAAGAGGAAGCTTATCTCAAGCTTCGTAAATACAGCATGGATCGCCGTAAAACCATGCGGGAAGTGTCGGAGGCCATAATCCTGGCATCCGATATGAAGAATATATGTGACACGAAAAAATCACGCGCAAGCAAAGTAAAAGATTCTTGATGCCGATGTCGGCAACAAGGTTGCGCGGTTGTACCTCAAAGAGGAGGAGGAGAGTATGAACCTGCAAAGGCCAAACGCGAATGACGCGGTAGGGACGTTTAACCGTTCCAAAAATGTGGTGCCGGGCTCAGGCATCTGTTCCAGGTGTATAGACGGCTGCCGGGGTAATTGCGATATTTTTAAGGCGACGTTTAGGAGCCGTGAAGTGATCTATCCTGGCCCATTCGGTGAAATGACAGCCGGTGGGGACAAGGATTACCCGGTTGATTATTCCCACCTTAATATTCAAGGTTATGCTTTAGGCGCTAAGGGCCTGCCAGGAGATGCCGAAGGTAACCCCGACAATACAAAATTCCCGGATGTAGACACTGAGACGCAGTATGGGTGGAATTCTAAAGTCAGGATGAGAGTCCCTATTTTTACGGGCGCCCTGGGGTCCACGGAGATCGCGCGTAAGAACTGGGAGCACTTCGCTATCGGAGCTGCCATATCCGGCATAACGCTTGTTTGCGGCGAGAATGTCTGCGGTATTGACCCGGCTTTAGAATTAGATAACAAAGGCAAGGTAAAAAACGCGCCGGACATGGATAGGCGCATAGAAATATATAAAAGGTTCCACGAAGGTTTTGGCGAGATCCTTGTCCAGATGAACGTGGAAGACACGCGATTAGGCGTTGCCGAGTACGTCAGAAAAAAACATAATCTGGAAACTATAGAATTGAAGTGGGGGCAGGGAGCCAAATGTATCGGCGGTGAAATAAAAGTCAAGAGTTTAGAGAGGGCGCTGGAGCTCAAAAAGCGCGGTTACATCGTGACGCCCGACCCTGCGCTGGATGCTGTGCAGCATGCTTTTAAGGACGGCGCCATCAAAGAGTTTGAGCGCCATTCCAGGCTGGGGTTTGTTTCCGAAGAATCGTTCTTAGCAGAGGTCAAAAGGCTAAGAGACCTCGGGTTTAAGCGCATCACGCTTAAGACAGGCGCCTATTCCATGAGAGAGCTGGCTATGGCTATCCGCTATTGCGCCATGGCTAAGATAGACCTATTGACCATTGACGGCGCACCGGGCGGCACAGGAATGAGCCCATGGCGAATGATGGAAGAGTGGGGTATTCCAACATTCTATATAGAGGCGTTGACTTATGAATTTTGCCAAAAATTGACAAAGAAAGGCATTCGTATCCCTGATATAGCTATTGCAGGAGGTTTTTCCACAGAAGACCATATTTTCAAGGCTCTTGCCATGGGTTCGCCTTATGTCAAAGCTGTCTGCATGGGCAGGGCTTTGATGATACCCGGAATGGTCGGCAAGAACATCGGTCTTTGGCTTAAAGACGGCAAGCTTCCTCCGACCGTATCGGATTTTGGCAAGACGGAGAAGGAAATATTCGTCTGTTACGATGAATTGGAAGAGAAGTACGGCAAAGACATGAAAGATATTACTCTCGGAGCTGTAGGGGTATATTCTTTCGCGCAGAAGATAAAGGTCGGCCTGCAGCAACTAATGGCCGGCAGCAGGAATTTTAAGTTAAGTACGATATCCAGGAGAGATTTAATGTCTCTGACAGAGGATGCGGCTAATGTTTCCGGCATACCTTACGTTATGGAGGCTTACCGGAAAGAAGCTGAGGACATACTTAACGGCAAGGGCAGATCAAAAGCAGCGGCCAGGAGGTAGCTCGTGGAGAAGAGGGGGTTGTGCAGCGCCTGCGTATTTGACAAAGAGTGCAGTTTTCCTCGCAAATATCCTATTTGGGAGTGCGAAGAATTCAGCATATTTTTGCCGGCAGGTAATAGAGGTATGAAAAAGAGAACAAAGCCCTTCGTGAAGGCGAGAGCGTAAGTATAAAAAAACAAAGGTGTTTTTTTAACGGACAAAGGGGTGTCCTTTAGCTGATATGCGATTAGAGGGCGCCCCTTCTATTTAGGTTATTTTACTTATGGCGAATATCGGTTATCCTAATAAACAAGGTTTATACGATCCGGCTTATGAACACGACAGCTGTGGTGTAGGCTTTGTTGTCCATATAGACGGCAAGAAGTCGCACGACGTCGTTATCCAGGGGTTGACCATATTAAACAACCTTAGCCACCGCGGCGCTCAGGGCGCTGACCCCAAGACAGGCGACGGCGCCGGTATTTTGATACAATTGCCTCATGAATTTTTCAAAGCTGAATTAAGCACGACAGGCGTTAAGCTTCCTGATCCCGGCTTATATGCGGCGGGTATGGTATTTTTACCGAATGGCTCTGCAAGCGCTGAATTTTGCAGATCTGTTTTTGAAGAAACAGCCGTTGGTGAAGGGTTTAAGACCTTAGCCTGGCGCGATGTGCCATTAGATAATTCACGCATAGGTTCAACTGCAAAAGAAGTCCAACCTCTCATAAAGCAGATTTTTTTACTGAAACCCTCATCTATAAAGGACGCGCAAACTTTTGAACGCAGGCTCTATATACTGCGCAGGCTTGTTGAGAAAAAAGTAGTAGCTTCTTCCCTGGCTGATAAAAATGCGTTTTATGTTTTGAGCCTGTCTTCCAGAACAATAGTTTATAAGGGCCTGCTCATGGCCGGACAACTTGAGTCTTTTTATAGTGATCTAGCTGATGCGAGAATGTCAAGCGCGCTTGTCCTGGTGCATTCCCGTTATTCAACTAACACTTTTCCCACCTGGGACTTAAGCCAGCCTTTTAGATTTCTCGCTCACAACGGCGAGATCAATACATTGCGCGGTAACATCAATTGGATGACCGCGCGGCAGGCGAGCCTGGCTTCCCCTCTTTTTGGCGATGATATCAAGAAACTTTTTCCCGTGATAGTCCCCGGAGGTTCTGATTCGGCGACTCTGGATAATGTCGCCGAGTTCCTGCTTATGTCGGGCAGGCCGCTTGCGCATGTGATGATGATGCTTATACCTGAGGCGTGGGAAAACAACGATTTATTAGATGAAAGCAAGAGAGCATTTTATGAATATCATTCCGCTTTAATGGAGCCGTGGGACGGGCCTGCGGCTGTCGCGTTTACCGACGGAGTTTCTATCGGGGCCATATTGGACAGGAACGGCCTGCGCCCGGCGCGTTACACAGTCACTAAAAACGGGCTCGTGGTCATGGCTTCGGAAACCGGCGTCTTGGCCCTTAAGCCCGAGGAGATACTTTGTAAGGGCCGGCTGCAACCCGGAAAGATGTTCCTTGTGGATACCGGCGAGGGGCGCATTGTTAGCGACGCGGAGATCAAAAACGAAGTCTCCTCATCAAAACCATATAACCAATGGGTGAAAAAAGGCGTGGTGCGCTTAGAGGAGCTGGCGCCGAAAGAAAAACCGCAGGCCATTAAGGAAGGCGAATTACTCAGGCAGGAGTTGGCTTTTGGCACGACGCGTGAAGATATAAAGATCATAATGGTGCCTATGGCCCAAACAGCTTCTGAACCCACTGGGTCCATGGGTTCTGATATGCCGCTGGCTGTATTATCAAACCATCCTCAGCCCCTTTACAACTATTTCAAACAATTGTTTGCCCAGGTCACCAACCCTCCTATTGACCCTATCCGCGAAGAGCTGGTGATGAGCCTGGAATGTTTCCTGGGAAGACAGAGAAACCTGTGCGGCGAGACTGAAAAACATTGCGAACTGATCAAATGCAAACAGCCTGTTCTTCTTAATGAAGAGCTTGCAAAGTTGCGGCATATAAATACCAACGGTTTTAGGGCCAAGGAGCTTTCTATTGTGTTTGACGTTAGGTCCGGCTCTTTGAGATCGGCGCTGGACCGTCTTTGCCAAGAGGCCTCTCAATGCATCAAAGAAGGCTATAACCTTATAATTTTAAGCGACCGCAGCGTTTGTGCTCAAAAGGCGGCTATTCCTTCTCTTTTGGCCGTAGGAGCTGTGCACCATTATCTGATCCGCGAGACAACACGCATGCAGGCGAGCCTTATCATTGAAACAGGAGACGCCAGGGAAGTCATGCACTTTGCTCTTCTTTTGGGTTACGGCGCCAATGCCATCAATCCTTATCTTGCTTATGAAACGCTCTTGGATCTTTACAATAAGCGCGAGGCGTTCCTGGGGTTTGACAGGGATAAGGTCATCGCCAATTACATCAAAGCCGTAGATAAAGGCCTGCTTAAAGTATTTTCTAAGATGGGTATTTCTACTTTGCAGAGTTATTGCGGCGCGCAGATATTTGAGGCGTTAGGTTTAGGCAAAGAGGTCATAGATAATTATTTCAGCGGGACAGCTTCAAGAGTGGGCGGTGTGGATATAGAGTCAATTCAGAAAGAGGCCATTTTATGCCACCGCAGAGGGTTCCCTGAAAGAGAGGTAAGCGAGCTCTCATTGCCTGTCGGAGGCTGGTATCAATGCCGCAAGGACGGCGAATACCATATGTGGAATCCCGATACTATTATAGCTTTGCAGCAGGCGGTGCGCCTAAAAGATTATAATGAGTTCAAAAGATTTACAGGGCTTATTGATGATCAGGGAGGGCATTTAACGACTTTGCGCGGGCTCTTGCGATTTAAAAAATCCAGGCCGGTTCCGTTAGAAGAAGTGGAACCCGTAAGCGAGATCGTTAAGAGATTTGCTACGGGTGCCATGTCTTTCGGGTCTATTTCTAAAGAGGCCCATGAGGCTATAGCTATAGCTATGAACAGGCTGGGCGCTATGAGCAATTCCGGCGAGGGTGGCGAAGACCCTGCCAGGAATATACCTTTGCCCGGCGGCGATTCTAAAAGAAGCAGGGTCAAACAGGTCGCATCCGGGAGATTCGGAGTTAACAGTTATTATTTGACTAATGCTGATGAGCTCCAGATCAAGATCGCCCAAGGCGCTAAGCCGGGGGAAGGCGGGCAGCTACCCGGACATAAAGTGGATGCCATAGTAGCTAAAATAAGGCATTCAACTCCGGGCGTGATGTTGATATCGCCGCCGCCGCACCATGATATATATTCTATTGAAGACCTGGCTCAGTTGATCTTTGATCTGAAAAATGCCAATCCCAGGGCGCGCATCAGCGTGAAACTCGTCTCTGAGATAGGCGTAGGTACAATTGCCGCAGGTGTTGCTAAGGGCCACGCGGAGATGATCCTTATTTCAGGCTATGATGGCGGCACAGGGGCGTCGCCCTTGTCGTCTATTAAACACGCGGGGTTGCCTTGGGAGCTGGGGCTTTCTGAGGCGCACCAGGTGCTTGTAATGAAGGGCCTCAGGGGCCGCGTGCGGCTCCAGGCCGACGGACAGGTGCGTACAGGAAAAGATGTGATGGTCGCGGCGATGTTGGGCGCGGAGGAATTCGGATTTGCTACGACAGCCCTTGTTGTTATGGGATGCGTTATGCTCAGGCATTGCCATCTGAATACCTGCACCTTAGGCATCGCGACACAGGACCCTGAACTTCGCTGCCGTTTCCGCGGGACATCCGAGGACCTAGTGGCCTATTTTACTTTTTTGGCCGATCAGGTGCGCGAGATATTAAGTGAACTGGGATTCAGAAAAATGGACGAAGTGATAGGACGCGTTGATATGCTTGAGACAAATGAGGCGCTTCGCCATTGGAAATCTAAAAATATAGATCTTTCAAATATACTCTTTTTGCCTCAGGCAAAAAAAGGCGCGGCCACGCGTTGCCTGGAGCGCCAGGATTATGGTTTAGAGAAAGCGCTTGATCTGAAATTGATAGGCCTGGCACAGCCGGCTTTGGAGCGAAAAGAATACGTCAAGATCAGCCTGGATATCAGCAACGCCGACCGCGCGGTGGGCGCCATGTTGTCAGGCGAGATCTCAAAGCGTTATGGCACAGAAGCACTGCCGCAGGATACGATAGAGATATTTTTTAAAGGTACCGCGGGCCAGAGTTTTGCCGCGTTTGGCGCGCGAGGCGTGAGTTTCTTTTTGGAAGGCGACTCTAATGATTATTTGGGTAAAGGGCTTTCAGGCGCCAAGGTCATCGTAGTGCCTCCGTCAGGCGCGACGTTTAAGGCCGAAGAAAATATCATCGTCGGCAACACTGTTCTTTACGGAGCTACGGAAGGTGAGGTCTTTATCCGCGGCGTGGCAGGAGAGAGGTTCTGCGTAAGGAATTCAGGCGCTCATGCCGTGGTTGAAGGCTTAGGTGATCATGGCTGCGAATATATGACCGGCGGACGCGTCGTGGTAATCGGAGATACGGGAAGGAATTTTGCCGCAGGCATGAGCGGCGGTATAGCTTATGTCTATGATATGTCAGGCCAATTTCGTTTGCGGTGTAATCTGGGCATGGTGGAAACGAGCAAGGTCTCGGACTCAGGAGATATCAAAACCGTACGCGGCCTTCTTGAAGCGCATCTGCGTTATACAGGTAGCGATGTCGCTAAAAAGATACTTGATAACTGGGACAGAGAGCTTGCTAAATTTGTCAGGGTCATGCCGCTGGAATACAAGCGTGTTTTGGGACAAGCAGAACGAAAACCGATAGAGGTTGAAGTGGAGGCCTCCGATGGGTGATATAAAAGGTTTCTTAAATAAAAAAAGAGCGCTTGTTGGTTGGCGGCCTGTGGCAGAGCGCGTCAAGGATTATCGCGAGGTGGAATTACCCATGACTGAGGCGTTAACTCAGGAGCAGGGTTCGCGCTGCAAGGACTGCGGCGTTCCTTTTTGCCATTACGCCTGCCCTGTGGGTAATGTCGTGCCTGACTGGAACGATCTTGTTTTCAGAGGGCAGTGGAGTAAGGCCGTTGAAGTATTACACTCATCAAATAACTTTCCTGAATTTACAGGGCGCGTTTGCCCCGCGCTTTGCGAGTCTGCCTGTGTTTTGGAGATAAACGACGATCCTGTGACTATAAGGCAAAACGAGATCGCT
>JAZDLG010000009.1:0-9266 GCA_043802125.1 Candidatus Omnitrophota bacterium | reverse complement strand
TATCAAACCGACTTCCTTAACTTTTTTTAATGGTGTGTCCATACAAAGCCCTTATACTTTCATAGAATGGTTTTTGGATTATGCCTTTTTCCGTGATAATGGCTGTAACAAGGCTCCAGGGCGTCACATCAAAAGCCGGATTAAAGACTTTGATGCCTTCCGGAGCTATCGGACGCTTGAAATAAAGCGTTGTCACTTCCTTCTTGTCTCTTTCTTCTATGGGTATAGCAGAGCCGCTGGATAAAGACAGATCAAACGTTGAAAAAGGCGCAACGCAATAAAAAGGTATTTTATGGTGATGCGCCAGGACAGCGAGGCTGTAAGTGCCTATCTTGTTGGCAAAATCTCCGTTAGCAGCTATTCTGTCTGCTCCTACAAATACAGCGTTGACCTTGCCTTTTCGCATAATGTCAGCAGCCATATTATCGCAGATAAGCGTCACATCAATACCGTTGTGCTTTAGCTCCCATGTGGTCAGGCGCGCCCCTTGCAGCAAAGGCCTTGTCTCGCAGGCATAGACTTTTATTTTCTTTCCCTCTTCGTGCGCCCTGTAAAATACTCCCAGGGCCGTACCGTAACCGCTGGTGGCAAGGCCGCCGGCATTACAGACCGTCATAAGGCTGTCTTGCGGCTTAATAAGCCTTGAGCCGTATTCGCTCATCTTAAAACACATCTGAATATCTTCATGGATGATGCGCTCCACTTCTGTTTTTAGAAGGCCACAAACAACTTTCTTTGATGCTCCCTGATGAGCTTCCACAACAGCCTGCATCAGATCAAGAGCCCAGGAGAGATTTACAGCTGTGGGCCGGCTTGAGGCGAGATACGAATTTAGTTTCTTGGCTTCTTTAAGCAAGCCTTTAGCCCTTGCCTTATGCATCCCTAAAAGAAACCCGAGGGCGCCTGCGATGCCTATAAGCGGCGCGCCGCGTACTTTTAATTTTTTGATAGCTCGCCAGACGTCCGAGACGCGCCGGCATTCTTCATATTTCAACGCTACCGGCAGCTGCGTCTGATCAATCAACCTGATAGTGCCATTATGCCAGGCGATAGGTTTCACGAATAATTTTTGTTCCATATCCCCCACCTCGTTTTATCTTACCAATATCTTCATCAACAGGCTCTTTTTAATTTCTATGGCGTTATGCGGGCATACTTCCTGACAGCAAAGACAGGCGATGCATTTTGCGCGGTCAAAGATCATCCGTCCATGCACTCCGTTCACTTCGTTCACTTCGTGCACTTCGTTCACTTCGCGTATGGCAGAGGCCGGGCATATCTTCCGGCACGCGCCGCATAACTTACACCTTGAAACAACAGGATACGGCTTACCCGTCAAAAAAGAAGTTATGATATCCGCAGCAAACTTTGGCATCTTAGGCAGCCTTGAAAGCAGGCCTGCCCTGGGCAGCTTAAAATCGGACACAGCGAAATCGCGCCACTTATCTCCAAGGATCTCAATGGACCCAAGATCGCCTGTACCTAACCCGCGGCTTATAGCCTCTTTATTCGTCGGTATATCCAAAACTTTAAGGTTCATCAAGTGAGCCAAAACCACATCCATGCTCAAGCCATCCGGGCCAACGGCGATCAGATTGAACTTCCTTAAAGTGCCTGCAGAACCCGGGCCCTGGCCTTCCATAGCGACGATCCCGTCTAAAATATTTAAGTCGGGTTTGCGCATCTGATAGATATCTACGATCACGCGGCTGAGTTCGGAAGGTTTAGGATTATCAAAATGCACCTTCATCTTATGCATTCCTACTATCAAGCCAAACAAATTCTTAAGAGCCGCAGTCAAAATTGTATAGGCATGGGTCTTAAACTTCGGTATATTAATAAAGCGGTCGCACTTAAACACCCAATCTGCTATCGGGTATCCGTTTTTTAAAACAGGATGAGTAAAATAAACGAGCTCTGCGCCCTCTTCGTTGCAGACTTTTTTTATTCCGGTCGTTTCATAAACCCGGTCAACATCCCTTTTCTCTCCCCAGACGCTCGGCGCATCCCCGCAAAAAATATTTTTTGTTATAGGCCTTATCAGGCGGATTACGGCGCGCACGACTTCCGGGTGTGTCGTGATGCCCTTGTCGGGTTCTGTGTCCGTCAAAAGGTTCGGCTTCAAAAGAACCTTCTCTCCGGGCTTAACAAACCCCTCTATCCCGCCCAAGAGGTCAACAGCGCGCCTTACCGCATTTTCGACCTGCGCGGTATCATAACTTCCGCATTTCACTAATGAAATCTTGTGGTTGTCCATCGTATATAATTAATAGACTTTATAAGCAGTGCGAGTTCCTGCAACGCAGACAATCAGGGATTTTTTGCCAGATGTCTGCAAGGATTTACGGTGAGGGTGTAGCGACACGCTCTTATGGAGCGTAACACCCGAGACGTAAGCCGTAGCAGACGGCAAAAAATACCGTCTGCGGCAGGGACTCGTACTGCTAAACAAGTTTAAAGAATTTCCTGGCATTGTTGGTTGTCTCTATGCAAACATTTTCAAAATCTATATTTTTTATCCTTGCGACCTCATACGCCAGTTCAACCAGGTTTGCAGGCTCATTGCGCTTGCCGCGCTTTCCTTCGGGAGACAAGAAAGGCGCGTCAGTCTCCAAAAACATCCTATCCATTGGTGTTTGCCGTATAGCCTCTCTTATGGCGTCAGCCTTCTTGTAAGTGGCGTTACAGGTAAAAGAGACAAAATACCCTTGTTCCAGGCATTCTTTTAAAAAATCCTCGTCGCCTGAAAAACAATGGATGACCACACCCTGCCGGCTTAAAACCGGGAACTCTTTTAAAATACTTAAGGTCTTATCCTGCGCGAGGCGCGAATGGACTATGAGCGGCAGCTTGGCCTCAATGGCGATAGCTACGAACTTGCGAAAGATCTCTTCCTGCTTTTTTGGCTCAGAGAGGTTCCTGTAAAAATCAAGGCCGACTTCTCCTATGGCAACGACTTTTTCTTCCTTTATCAGGCTCTTTAAAACCGGCCAATCATTATCGCTGCACTCCTTGGCGTCGTGCGGGTGGATACCTACGGTTGCATAGACTTCCGGGTATTTTTTTGCCAGCGCCGCGGCTTCCTGCGCTGCTGCAACGCTGGACGAGACATTGATGATCGCCTCTACGCCGGCGGCCACGGCAGACTTAACGACAAGTTCGCGGTCTGAATTGAAATCCGGAAAATCAAGATGGCAATGGGTGTCAATCAGCATAAAAATATTAACCTGTATTAAGCGGGAATGATCCTTGGGAACAACGGCTCACTCTTCTCTACGTGGTCAGATTTTATCTGAGACATGATCCGGGATGCGGTCTGAGGCATAAAAGGCGTCAATTCTAAAGCAACAGCGCGGATCGCCTTTATAAGGACAGCGATGAAATTTTCTATTTCCTTTATCTTATTTTGCTTTTTTAAGGCCCACGGTTTAGTCTCTTCAATGTATTTATTGCATACACCTACCAATTCCCATATAGACGAAAGAGCCGAGATAAAATCAAACCGGTCCAAAGACTCATCCACACCTGTTGCAAGTGTATCTATTTTGGGTAAGATCTTCTCTCTGGCGAACGCGTCGCAAGATGCGGCATCAAAACCGGGTATCCTGCCTGAAAAATACTTCTCCGCCATGGTCAAAGTCCTGTATATGAGGTTGCCCAGATCGTTGGCTAGATCGCCGTTAAAACGTTTGATGAGAGATTTTTTTGAAAAAACTCCGTCAAGCCCGAACGGTACCTCCCGCAGCAAAAAATACCGATACACATCTATGCCGAACTCATCAATGACATCTAAAGGGTTGATAACATTGCCGAGGCTCTTAGACATCTTCTCGCTGCCTACCTGCCACCACCCGTGGGCAAAGACCATTCTGGGGGGTTCTAGGCCTGCGGCCTTAAGTATAATAGGCCAAAAAATGGCATGCTGTCGCAGTATATCCTTGCCTATAAGATGTATCGCAACAGGCCAAAATTTTTCAAATTTTGATTTTTCAAATTTTGATTTTTCAAATTTAGCTTTATCTTGCGGAAATCCCAATGCGCTGACATAATTGATGAGCGCATCAAACCATACATAAGTCACATGGTCCGGGCTGAAAGGCAGAGAAATACCCCAGCTCATCCTCGCGCGAGGCCGCGAGATACAAAGATCGTTCAACTTATTCTCTTCTAAAAAGACCAGGACTTCATTTCGCCTTGAATCCGGGCATATAAAATCAGAATGGTCCTTGATATACTGCAGCAGCCAATCCTGATAGGCCGAGATCTTAAAAAAATAATTGGATTCCTTTATCTTATCAACAGGCCGTTTGCAATCAGGGCAAAGATCGCCGATAGCCTGCTTCTGGGTCCAAAATACTTCGCAGGGTACGCAATAAAGCCCCTCGTATTCACCCTGATAAATGTCGCCTTTATCGTAAAGCGCCTGCAGAAAATACTGGACGGCCTTGATATGCCGCTCCTCGGTAGTACGTATAAAATCATCATTTGTTATATCAAGTTTATTCCACATCTCTTTGAAACGCGGGATTATACCGTCTACGAACTCGCGCGGGGAAAGCCCTTTTTCTTCGGCTGCTTTTAAGACTTTCTGGCCGTGTTCATCTGTGCCGGTCAGGAAAAAAACATCATAACCGCGAGCCCTCTTATGACGGGATAAACAATCCGCCGCTATAGTCGTATACGAATGCCCGATATGAGGAAGGCCGTTCACATAATAGATAGGCGTTGAAATATAAAAAGTTTTTTTCATTTTGAGCACCTTGATGTATTATTTAGCGAAATTCCGCTGATGCGGGATATTCCTTATTTTTTATAACTCATTTCAACGAATTTTCCGTCTTCTAACACGACAGTAGCCGATCTTTTAAATACATTGACGGAGATGACCTTACCGCGGCCTTCGGGTGTTTCTACGCGCTCGCCCTCTCGCGGCAGGCCGCGCGTCATCTCTTTATAACATTTATGTTCGTAAGAAAGGCAGCACATGAGCCTCCCGCACAAACCGGATATTTTCGGAGGATTCAAAGAGAGGTTCTGGTCTTTAGCCATCTTTATGGTCACAGGTTCAAAATCTTTTAAAAACCGGCAGCAGCATAATTCGCGGCCGCAGGGCCCGAAACCGCCCAGCATCTTAGCCTCATCCCGAACGCCTATCTGGCGCAACTCTATCCGCGCCTTAAATATCTTCGCTAAGTCCTTTACCAATTCCCTGAAGTCAACGCGTCCCTCGGCGGTAAAATAAAAAAGTATCTTGGAGCGGTCAAAGGCATATTCAGAACCGACCAATTTCATCTCAAGCTTATGGTCGCGTATCTTCTGCGAACACGTAATTGAGGCCTCGTGCGCTTTTTTACGATTATCGTCTATCTGTTTACGGTCGGCGTCGTGAGCGACACGCAAGACCTTCTTTATTGACTCGTCCATCTTTTCTGACAGCACCGGTTCCGCCAATACCTGGCCGTAATCTATGCCTCGCTCCACCTCAAGGATCACGAAATCGCCGCTTTTCAAAATCAGACCGGAAGCAGAGTAACACAAGGCGCTACCCATATCCCTCAATCTTACCTGAACGATCATTTCCATAATTCAACCCTCATCTTTGTCAGCGCAATGCGCGCGTTTGCGTTGCGCTTCAGATCCCGCGCTGCGTCAGCAATACTATTAAGCCGCTCTTCAAGCTCGGCAAAAGAAAAAGAACGCGCGTCGCGCATTATATCGTCTTTTTTATCCACGTTTATGAAACTTCTTGACTCGGTCTTTGCCAAAAGCAGGTCCCTGAACCATGAAGAAAGGACAAATACTGCCTCTTGGATATTCTCCTGCCTGTCTTGCCTTTCTTTTGAAGACAAATCCATGAGCCCATCTAAAGGGCAATTCCTGTCTAACGCGTTCTTTATCAGCTCGTTCTTCCTTAAAAACAGGCCGTCTTCATGAAACTTTAAAGCCGACCCCAGGCTACCCTCAGACATTAAGGATAAATACGCTGCTGCCTCAGGGGACGCACCCCATCGTTTTATAAGGATGGACTCTATCACTTCCTGTTTTAAAGAAGAAAAAACTACCCTCTGGCAGCGAGAGGCTATAGTGGGCAAAACAGATCTCAAGGTATCGGCCAAGAGCATAATGACTGTGTTTGCCGTAGGTTCTTCCAGGGTCTTTAAAAGCGCGTTTGAAGATTCTTCGTTTAAAGTACCGGCTTGTGTAACAATAAGGACTTTAAACGAAGATTCAAATCCTCTTAAACTAAGACGCCGGCAGGCCTCTCTGATGGCGTCTATTTTTATAAACTGGCCGTCCGGCGCAACTTCCTGTATATCGGGATGATTAAACCTGCCTGCCTTAAGGCAGGAAACACAGCTATCACACGGTTCCTGGGCTAACGGACTCTCGCAAAGAAGGAGCTTGGCAAAATTCAAAGCAGCCTTTCTCTTGCCTATACCCTCAGGGCCCACAAATACGTACGCGTGCGCCATGCGGCCTGAACTAAAGGCCGCTTTTAAAAAAGCTACAGCGCTTTCTTGTCCGATGACGTCTTTAAAAGACACTTGTCCACCATCTTTCTAATCTTTGCTTGAGTCACGCTTATATCCCCTGCTACTTTTATGATCTTAATCCTCCGGGGCTCGAGCCCGGCCAACATAAAATACCCTTGCCTGACGCGGCTATGGAACGCGTCCGGCCGCAGCTCTATCCTGTCGGGCGATCTATGGTGTTTTAAGTTTGCGTAACTTGTCCTGGAGTCCAAGAGAAAAGTCATGTCCGGTTTTATGCCCCCTGTCGCCAGGCTGCATATTCTTTTGATAATCACTATATCTAAGCCACAGCCAAAACCCTGATAGGCCAGTGTTGAATCGCCGAACCTGTCGCAGAGTACTATGCACCCTTTTTTTAACGCCGGCCTTATCCGCTCCTCTACCAATTGCGCCCGTGATGCCACATACAAGAGCATCTCAGTCATAGACGACATATCCGTATGCCTCTTATCTAAAAGCAGCTTGCGTATCTTCTCGCCTATTTTAGTAGAACCCGGCTCCCGTATAAATATCGCATTATAGCCCCTGCTCTTTAAATAAGCGCTCAGAAGCTTGGCCTGCGTGCTCTTGCCGCTTTTTTCAGGCCCTTCAAAAGTGATCAATCTGCCGGACAGTTTTTTTGCCACTATGACTTTTCCTTATCTTCCACTTTTATTCCTTGCCTTTTCAGAAGATCGCGGATCTCATCGGCCTTTTTGAAATCTTTTTGACACCTTGCTTTTCTGCGTTCCTCTAACAAATTCTCAATATCGGTAACATTAAGCCCGGCTGCACAAGGGTCTATGAATTTTATCCGCACCGCGGAAGATATGTCCTTTGCGTTATCAAACGTCTTTAGATTCAACCCGAGGACCTTTGCCAACTCTGTCAAAACTTCAGAGGTATATACGGCCGCCGCATTGGTATCACTGCCGATAAGATACTTATTCCCTAAAGCGAGCAACTCAAAGATGACCGCCAGGGCTTTGGCCGTATTGAAATCATCGTCCATGGCAGACTCAAATTTCTGCCTGAGGGCATCCGCTTCTTTCTGCGCGACAGCTGCCGTATCCTTTTTTAAAACAGCTATTTTGTATAAAAACTCTCCTATTTTCTCATAAGCCTTTTTCGTCTGGTCAAGGCCGCTATAGGTAAAATCCATCGAAGAGCCATAGTGCGCGGTCAGAAAAAATAACTTTAAGACATTGGGCTCATATTTTTTTAAGATATCCTGGATAGTAACAAAATTCCCAAGCGACTTAGACATCTTCTTGCCATCTATGGTCAGGAGGCCGTGGTGGATCCAATACTTGGCGAATTTTTTACCGGTTAAGGCCTCAGCCTGGGCTATTTCGTTCTCATGGTGAGGAAAGACAAGATCCCTTCCGCCCGCGTGTATGTCCATGGTCTGCGTCCTTAAAAATCTCGTGCTCATAGTGGAGCATTCAATATGCCAGCCGGGCCGCCCCATACCCCAGGGGCTCTTCCAGGAAGGTTCGCCCTCCTTGGACTTTTTCCAAAGGGCGAAATCCAAAGGGTCCTTCTTTTTATCGTCTTTCTCTATTCGCACTGCTGTCAGCATTTCATCCATGCCCTGCCCTGAGAGCCGGCCGTAATCCGAAAAAGAACGCACGGAAAAATATACATCGCCATCCACATTATAAGCGTTTCCCTTTTCTACCAACTGTTTAATATAGTCTATCATGTAATGGACATTTTCCGTTGCCAGAGGTTCAAAATCAGCCTTGTCTATCTCAAACGCCGCCAGGTCGCGGTAATAATTCTTGATGTAACGAGTCCTGATATCTTCAAAGCTGACGCCATCTTGCCTGGCGCGGTTGATTATCTTATCGTCCACGTCAGTGATATTCCTGACAAGCTTGACTTTAAAACCCCTGTATTCCATATATTTCTTAAGACAATCAAAAATAAAAAGGCTGCGCGCGTGGCCTACATGGCAATCATCATAGACCGTGACGCCGCAGGTATACATCTTGACTTCCTGAAGTGTCATAGGGATGAACTCTTCTTTTTTCCCCGATAGGGTATTCTGAATGAATATCGTCATTGCCCTTTTCTTTCAAGTTTCGCGATACGCTCTTCTAAATCCTCTAAAGATTGTTTTAACGGGTCAAGGACGTGGATATGGTCAAGCGCTGTGTCAATTTTCATACCGTCCTGTTTGGTAATGCGCCCGGGCACGCCCACCACCGTGGAATTAGGAGGTACGTCCTTGACAACTACGGCATTAGCGCCTATATAGGAATTATCACCTATGGTTATATTACCCAATATCTTGGCGCCAGTTCCTATGACCACGTTATCGCCTATATTAGGGTGCCTCTTGCCCTTCTCTTTGCCCGTGCCGCCTAAGGTCACACCCTGATAAAGAGTCACGTTCTTACCAACAACAGCTGTTTCGCCTATTACGACGCCCATGCCGTGGTCAATAAAAAGCCCTTCGTTGATCTGCGCCCCAGGATGGATCTCTATGCCCGTCAAAAACCTGGCTAATTGCGATAAAAATCTAGGCAAAAGCGGGATCCTTAATTTAAATAATGGACGAGATATTCTGTGCAGCACAATAGCATGGAGCCCCGAATACAAAAGGACGACTTCCAGATAACTCCTGGCAGCCGGGTCCCGGTCAAATATGGCATCTATCTCTCTTCTAAAAGCCGTCAATAGAAGGATGATCCAGGCAAGAATAGCTATCACAAGAAACAGGAATACGTCAAATAAACATATCATATG
>JAZDLG010000062.1:0-5341 GCA_043802125.1 Candidatus Omnitrophota bacterium | reverse complement strand
CCGCGCTCCATAGGCTGCAGCTCAAGCCAGACATCGCCGTACTGGCCGCGGCCGCCTGACTGCTTCTTATGTTTTCCCTGGGCCTTGGCAGATCTCTTGATAGTTTCTTTATAAGGTATCTTAGGTGTGCCTATTTCCACTTCAACGTTAAAACGCTCTTTGAGGCGCTTAACCATGACATCAACATGCTGATCGCCCATCCCAGAGATGACTAATTCTTTTGTCTGAGCGTCTCGTGAGGTTATAAAGGTGGGGTCGCTGGCGCAGAGTTTAGCCAGGGCCTCTGATATTTTCTCTTCGTCCTGCCGCGTTTTAGGTTTAACTGACGACGAATAGACCGGCTCGGGAAACACGATAGGGTCAAAAAGCACCTGTACTTTCTCGTCGGCAAGAGTGTCCCCTAAATGCGTCTCTTTGAGTTTTGCAACGGCCACGATATCGCCGCAAGAACCTGATTGAATAGGCCTCTGTTCTTTACCCCGCAAAAGCATAATAGAGCCTATCCTCTCTTTTGCGCCCCTCGTGACGTTATAAAAACCGGTGTTGGAAACGAGCTTTCCTGAAAAAATACGCATCACGGTCAACTGGCCCACAAAAGGATCGGACACGGACTTAAAGACAAGCGCGCAAAACGGTGAGTCCTCGCTGAACTTGATATCCTTAATAGGTGTACGCTCTAACGGCGACGGCATATAATCAACGATAAAATCAAGAAGTTCTTTGACGCCCTGGTCCTTTAAGGCTGAGCCTGACAAGATTGGATATATCTTCCCTTGGGCCACAGCTTTCTTTAAGGCTGCTTTTAATTCTTCTTGGCTGATATCTTTGCCTTCCAGATACCTCTCAAGGAGCGAGTCATCCGTTTCGGCGATAGCCTCTATCAAGCCGGGTGAAAACGGCATCTTGATGACAGCGGCGGATTTTGAAAAACGCTCTTGTATTTCAGCGATCACGCTTTCAAGCTTAATATTTTCTTTGTCCGTTTTGTTGATAAAAATGATGCGCGGCAGGCTCAATTCTTCCAGCATATCCCAAGCGCGCTCAGTGCCCACTTCAATCCCGCTTGAGGCGTCAATAACTACCAGCGCGCTATCCGCGCCGCGAAGGCCTGAGATCATATCAGCGATAAAATCCGCGTAACCCGGGGTATCCACTATCTGGACAAAATGGCCTTTCCAGTTAAGGTTGACAATGCTTGAATTAATTGAATTCTTCCTTAATATTTCGTCGGAATTATAATCGCAGACCGTGTTGCCTTCAGCGATAGAACCCTTGCGCGTTATGGCGCCGCTGGCAAAAAGGAGTGATTCAATTAGGGATGTTTTACCGGCATGGGCGTGCGAAACAAAAACTACGCCCCTTTTGGATTCTGGTTTAACATTATCCATTATTTACCTCCTGTTGAAGGCGGGCCTAATTCTTTTAACTTGCTGTTAATAAAAACGTGTAGGTTAATTATAATGGATATTCGGATAACCGTCAAGTATGGAGGGCTATTCTACGTATGTGTAGATCTTGCCCTTATAATTACGCAGGACATGCTTACCTTTATCCTGTGAGATAAGGTAATTGGGGCCAACGGGGATCTTGCCGCCGCCTCCGGGCGCGTCAACCACATAAGTTGGCACCGCGTAACCCGAAGTAAAACCGCGAAGTTTTTCAATGATATTAATACCCACCGCGACAGGCGTGCGGAAATGGGCTGTTCCTCTGACAGGGTCGCACTGATAGATATAATAAGGCCTTACCCTTATTGTCAGCAGGTCATGCATCAGTTTTCTCATGATGTAAGGCTTATCGTTTATCCCTTTTAAAAGCACGGTCTGGCTGCCCAGCGGTATGCCGGCGTCAGCCAACATATCGCAGGCTACTTTGCACCTTTTAGATATCTCTTTTGAGTGGTTAAAATGGATGCTTACCCACAGGGGCGCGTATTTCTTAAGCATCGCGACAAGGGGCTCTGTTATCCTCTGGGGCAACGTCACGGGAACTCTGGTTCCAAGACGCACGAATTCAACATGAGGAATGCTTGAAACCTTCTTTAAGACCTCTTCAAGTTCGCCGTCTTCCAACATTAATGGGTCGCCGCCCGAGATAAGCACGTCCCTTATCTTCTTATTGGCTTTAATATAATCCACCGCAACATCAAGGGTCTCGGAATTGAGCGGGTGCGCCTGTTTTTCTCCGACGAGCCTGCGCCGCGTGCAGTGCCTGCAATACATGGCGCATTGTTCTGTGGCCAGCAAAAGAACCCTGTCAGGATAGCGATGCACGAGGCCGCTCACCGGAGAATCCCTGTCCTCGGCGCACGGGTCCACAAATTCATTACTGTTGAATTGAAATTCTTCTATTAACGGTATGGCCTGGCGCCGGATGGGGCATTCAGGGTCTGCCTCATCCATTAACGTCACCCAATAGGGCGTGATGGCCATAGATAAGCGGCCGTTGGATTTTTTTATGCCTTCCTCTTCCTGCGGGGTCAACACTAATATCTTTGAAATGGTATCAAGCGTGCGCACCCTGTTCTTGATCTGCCAATGCCAATCCTCCCAATCCTGGTCAGAAACATCTTTCCATAAAGAGATCCTCCTGAAATCTCCAATAACGGATCTTTTAAGAGTGACTTGCGGAGCCTGAAGTTCAGCTGTTTGTATGGCCATTCAGCCCATTCCTTATTAAAGCGATGTCCACGATCTTTAGGACGAGCTCGTTATACGTTATGCCGCTCGCCTCTGCTACAAGAGGAAAAACGTCCTCCATGGAAAGCGAAGGCAGCGGATTTATCTCAAGCACATAAGGCCTGCCTTTAGCATCCACCCTGAAATCTACCCTGCCGAAATCACGGCAGTCAAGAGCCTGATAAGCTTCAACGGCAACTGCGCGCAACTTCTTATCAAGGCTCTTTGAGATCTTCGCCGGGCAGACATATTCTATCTCCGTGCCGGTGAGCCTGCGCGATGTATACACGAGGTCCCCGGCATCTAAATTTCCCGCTATCTTTATCTGCACGGGTGGCAGAGCCTGCGGCGCTTCATTGCCGATGACAAGGACCGTAAACTCAGAACCCCTGATAAACTCTTCAACCAACGCTGATTGACGGTATAGATCCACAACGCTGCCTATTTGGGCCTTAAGGCTCTTCTTATCAGAAACTATAGAACCATCCGAGATCCCCTTAGACGATCCTTCGTGACGAGGTTTAACGATAAGTGGGAATTTCATAGAACCAAGGCTCAAAAGCCTTGTTTTTTTGTCCGCGATGAAATACTTAGGCGTAGGAACGCCGTCACAGACAAATGCTTTCTTTGCCATCACCTTATCAAGCGAAAGGCCTAACGTCAATCCGTCGCTGCCGACAAAAGGTATTTTAAACAGGTCTAAGATAATCGCCACCTCAGACTCCCTGTTGCGGGAGCCCAAGCCTTCGCAGATATTGAAGACGATATCCACCCTAAGGCCGCCTATCCTGTTCAAAAGATTCCTCGCGTGTCCTATCCTGACCACTTTATGCCCGCCTGATTCTATTGCCTCTTCCACTGCCAAAACGGTGTCTTCTACATCAAACTCGGCATAGGCATCGTCTGTTATGCCTTTTCTTGCAATATGATCAGATTTTAAATCGTATGTAAAACCAATTGTCTTTCCCATGCTGCTTTCTGCAGTTACACCCGGCGCTAATCGGAATTGCGCCGGTGTGTTGCCTTCTGCAACAAAAAAGGGACCCCTTTACTTTAGAGCCCCTTTACACAACGATCTTTTTTAATTTTATTCTCCTTTTAAAAAATCCGTAAGGACCTACGATCCCTACATAAAAATTATCATAATATTTTTATGTTGTCAAGATTTATTAAACGAAAAAAAGAAAAATATTTTCCATTTTTCCGACGGGCGAAAAATTTTTTTTTTAATTTATGATCAAAGTTGGCAAAAGCGGCGGAATCTTAAGGCCGAGACGATATTCAACACAAAAATAACGGCAAGGGTCTGGGAGATTATTGGGAAGGCTGCGATATCCAGGTTAAAAAACTTCAGCTGCTGCATGGATATGCCCCAAAGGCTGTTTATCGGAGGTATGCAATTGAGGCCGAACGCTAAACTTAAAGAAACAAATCCCGGCGCCACCATTGATGAAAAAGCCTGCCGGGCCATAGGCACTCCAAAACCGGCGATGATAAGCAAGACCGCCATTATCCCGGCCATAGTGTTAGGGATAATGCAATAAAAAAATACGACGAGGGTCACGTATAAGAGCGCCATAAGAGCGGTCACGCTCATGCCTGTCCAAATATAGAACCCCCACTCCCGTGTTTGTGAAAAAATAACGAGCCAGACGCCGGCCGTCATCAAAAACCAGTTCAAAAAGACCATTTCAAACAACCCAAGGATGACCCCTTCTAATATCAAAACACGCCGCACAGGCTTGGATAATAACAGCCCGAGCCGCTCCCATGAAAAAAATATCTGCAGCGTGTTGAGCGATACGAAAATAGCGATAAGGACAGTAAAGACGTTGATGGATACAAAACCTATCTGCAGGGCCGAGATTTCCGGCCGCTCGGGCCCAAAGACCTTCGGGTCCTTGACGACAAAAGGCACATTCGCCATAAGGATAAAAAGAAGCGCTAATAACAGAAATCCGTACATCATGCGCTCTTTTAAGGCAGCGCGGCAGACATCCCTTGAGATAACGATGACCAGCCGCAACTCTTTAATCAATTCGGGTATCCGCATGTTTGACGATCCTCAAGAACTCTTCTTCCATCGTGCCGCAACGCAAGAAATCCTCTTTCGGCCCGACTTTCATCAATTTCCCTTGGCTTATGATCGCGACACGGTCAGAGATCTTTTCTATCTCGGAGAGCATATGCGAAGAGACGACAATGGCTTTCCCTTCGCTTTTTAAACCGAGCAAGATAGCCCGCAGCCTTTCTATGATAACCGGGTCTAAATATACGGTAGGCTCGTCTAAAAAAATAAGGTCAGGGTCATTGATAAGCGCCTGCATGATATCCACAAGCCGGCGCTGGCCCATGGAAAGATTTTTTATAAGGCAATTCCTCTCTTTAACCAGCCCGACCATCTCAAGGAGGCGCTTGATCCTCTCAAACCTTACAGACGCAGCCATATCAAAAAGCTGCCCGTAAAAATCCAAAAGCTCAGATATCGTAAAATAACCCGGCAGCGAGGTCGCCTCAGGCATATACCCTATCTTGGCTAATGGCGCAATCTTTCCCGGAAAGAACGGGCTTCCGAAAATATCAATGGAGCCCGAAGACGGCTTCATAATGCCGGCCAGCATGTTAAGCGTCGTTGTCTTTCCCGCGCCGTTAGGCCCCAGGAG
>JAZDLG010000040.1:0-39756 GCA_043802125.1 Candidatus Omnitrophota bacterium | reverse complement strand
GGCGTTATATTTTTGAGCGCCTATTGAATTTTTATCGTACTGGAAAATGGATTTTCCAAAACCCGGCGCTTCCGAAAGCCGTATGCTCCTTGGTATGATCGTTTCAAAGACCTTGTCGCTGAAAAAATTCCTCGCTTCTGTGATTACTTCTGACGTAAGGTTGGTCCTAAAATCTGCCATGGTCATAAGGACGCCTTCAATTTTTAGAGCCGGGTTTAAATTGTCCCTGATCAAATTAATCGTCTTGGTCAACTGGCCAAGGCCTTCAAGCGCATAATATTCGCATTGGACTGGTATTAAAACGGAAGTGGCTGCAACTAAAGCATTTAGAGTAAGCATTCCCAAAGATGGCGGACAGTCTATGATCACATAATCAAACTCTTCGCCTATCGCGGCCAAAGAAGTCCGCAACCGTCTTTCTCTATCCGGCTCTTCAATCAATTCCACTTCTGCGCCTATCAAATCAATATTTGAAGGGACCAGGCTTAAATTTTCTATTTCAGTTTTCACCATCACGTCCTTGATCTGCGCGTCGTTCAATAAGACGTGATATAGCGATCTCGTAAGAGCGTTCTTATCCGTGCCTAAGCCGCTCGTTGAATTACCCTGGGGATCAGCGTCGACCAACAGGACTCTGTGGCCCTCAATCGCAAGGTAAACAGAGAGATTGATAGAAGTTGTGGTTTTCCCTGTCCCGCCCTTCTGATTACAAATCGCGATTACTTTTGCCATTATTTTGAATGTATCTTAAATGCCCTGCTTTTCTGGTTTAACGCCGATATGCGCTTAATAAAATCATTGACCTGTAGTATATCCACGCCTCCATAATATTTATCTTTATAGTCCACCAAATCTTTCCAAACGGCATAAACCTCGCGCTTCTTGCTTTGTAGAGGGTACTTATCAAAATGTTCCAAAATTTTTTTTAGTTCATCTACCCTTGACACCTTGTAGTAAGAACTTTCCTGGGTATGTCCGCTATTTTTCGTTGGCAAGGTCTCTTTGCCAATATAAATTGTACCAACTCCTCCAAAAAAAATCTGCAAGTTTTTTACAATTTGCTCATTGTCTCTTCTTTGCCTGACTGAAAACACTGCCGTAACATTGACGGTAACATTGTTGGCAACAGTCCTGCTAAAAGTAAAAGCGGCTTCACCGTCGCAAAATCCAGTAACATACCATGGGTCTAACATGATTGGCCGTTTGTTGTATGTAGCACATCGTTCTGCTGGGAACTTTGTTCCACGGTAAACATGTTATCAAATTAGCTACGTAAAATCAAGTCTTTTTCTTTGGCTGAGCAGGACTAATAATTGTGACCCTGATCTTAGCTGGTTTGGCGCCCTCCATGCCAAAAAGACCTTTTTGCTCCTCTGCAAGAACCTTTATTTTAACCTGGTCTTTGGGGACTTGCAAAAGCAACAAGGCCTTCTTAACGGCGGCTTCCAAGGTCTTGTCTTCAACTTCAACCTCGCCTATATGCTTTTTTTTGCTGATATTTTCCATTGGAAAGCGAGCATGAGAAGGTTATTGACAAACCAGTAAAGGACTAAACCAGACGGCATTTTATAAAAGAGCACGCCAAAAATAATGGGCATGAGCATACCCATGATCTTTTGCTGTTCTGCTGCCGAAGAAGTTTTGTCTAAAGAGGGCGTAGAAAA
Organism: Candidatus Omnitrophota bacterium; assembly: GCA_043802125.1. Taxonomy (GTDB): domain Bacteria; phylum Omnitrophota; class Gorgyraeia; order Velamenicoccales; family Velamenicoccaceae; genus Phelpsiimicrobium. Next base: position 38,092 of record JAZDLG010000040.1, on the reverse strand, counting down.
TTTTTGCTGCACAAACATGCCGCCGGCCATTAAAAGAGGCAGCAGATTAAGTTCGTCGCCAACCATTGGCAGCGGATTAGACAACACGATAAGCCTATCAGGCAAAGACAAGTCCTGTATCCATAGAAAATGCGCGCCTTTAAGGCTTATAAGCCTCATTAATAGCTGATATAGAGCAAAAAATACAGGTATCTGCAGGATCATAGGCAGGCATCCGCCAAAAGGATTGACCTTTTCGCGCTTGTATAGCTCCATGATCTCAGTATTCAGCTTCTGGGGGCTGTCTTTATGTTTAGCGCGCAATTCCTCTATTTTTGGCTGAAGAGCTTGCATTTTTTTCATAGAAAGCATGCTCTTCATTGACAGCGGAAACGTGATGAGATAAACCAGAATGGTTACAATGATGATTGCCCAACCCCAGTTTCCTACAAGCTTATGAGCGCTCCTAAGCAAGAAAAGCAGAAATTTTGAAATAGCATCAAATGTGCCAAAGTTAATGATCTCTTCTGTGGACTTATCAAAATTACGCAGCAATGCGCCATCCTGTGGCCCAATGTATATTTTGTATTGATCTTCAATTGGCTTGGATGACTCACCTAAAGGTCTTATCGGCACAAATAACGCGCTAGAATATCCTTTGTTAGTAGTTTCTATAACTGCTTTATTAACAGATACTTGTGGCAAAAATATTGCACAAAAATACCTATCTCGCAAGCCAGCCCAACCAATATTGCCTTCATATTCCAGCGCTGTCTTAAGGCCATACACTGCTTTTCTATTAACCATTTCTTTGGAAAGAACAGAGGCCTCACAATAACGCTGGCTCATCTGATCTTTGATCTCTGAAGGGTCAAAATAGCCGCCAATTATAGTATAACCTGTTAATTTAGAATCACTTGCGTTAATTATATCTATGGTTAACTCCAACGTCTGGTCGCTTTTTATCCTGAATGTCTTTTTAATTTCCAGGCCGTCTTCGTCGCGGTACGAAAAAATAACACCCTTGGGTAATTCTTGTGTTGTAAATGGAAATGCGGACCACTCTTTTACCATGCCGATGTTTTTGAAGACAAGCCGGAGGGGTGTATTGTGAGTCTTATCAATTACCTCATAAAGATACCCGCCTGTTTTTGAAAATACAAGATCGGTTTTTTCTGTTGTAATTTTATATAAGTCATTGTTGTCCAATATGTTCGGATTAATTGCTGTCGCGCTCGCTGCGTTCACTTCGCTATCTACGTTCACTTCGCTAGCTAAGCTAGCTTTTGCGCTTTCCTTGGCAGGCTGAACTGCGGGCGTAAGTGCGGCTTCCTTGTTAACAACGTCTTTAGGCTTTGGCAGGAGAGAAGAGTATGCCATGAGCACCAAAAGAGATAGTCCAATCGCCATCAAAAAACGCTTTTCCATAATGTGCCTATTTTACAGGGTCGTAGCCGCATTGGTGAAGGGGGTGACACCGCAAGATCCGCCTGAGGCCGAGAATAGAGCCCCTGAGGAAACCGTACCGCGCTACTGCTTCTTTAAAAAAAGAGGAACACGTGGGCGTAAATCTGCAACTATGCGGCAATAATGGAGATATTGCTCTCTGATAAAAGGCTATGATGACGATAGCAACATTTTTCATGCCTTAAACAGAAAGCTTGTGCCTGCCCTTTTGGCGCCTTGCTTTTAAAACGTTTCTTCCGCTCCTGGTCTTCATCCGACGACGAAAACCATGCTTGCGTTTACCCACTCTCTTAGAGGGGGTCGTAAGATGTAATTTCATAGTTGTGAAATTATAACACAAGCCTCTTTGTAGTCAAGAGATTTCGTAGGCCGCTAATTTGGCGGCCATGCAAAAATATTTTCTTGCAAAATTTTAAAACGGTTATTATAATGGTGCCCTGTGGATAACTTGTGAACTATGTTAATACGGGAACCGACGCCGTAAGGCGGGGTCTACATATGCCATCAACTAACGCTGTATGGGAACAGGCCTGCCGCACGATAAAACAAAGAGTGGGAGAGACTGCCTTTGAGGCCTGGATCAAACCCGTGAAGGCGCGCATAGACGACAAAACGCGCGCGCTGGTGCTTGAGACCCCCAATGAATTTTTCAGGGATTGGGTGCTCCAGCACTACGACCTTATCATCCGCGACGCGCTCAAGCACTCAAAAGAAGAATTCGGCGTAGAATACACCATCAACCCGTCGTTATTTTTGGCTGAAAAACCGCCTGCCCGGGAAAGGCAGCCGGAACGCGCAAAAGCCAAAGAAGAATTCTTTTTAAATCCGAAATACACGTTTGACAATTTTGTCGTCGGCCCATCCAACCGGTTCACCAATGCCGCGTGCCTATCAATAGCCGAAGCTCCGGCCAAGGCCTACAACCCGCTCTTTATTTATGGCAAGGTAGGGTTGGGCAAGACCCACCTTATGCAGGCCATCTGCCATAGCATCAGGCAGCGCGATCCCGCGACAAAATTTTACTACACCCCGACGGAAAAATTCACCAACGAGCTGATATCGTCCATACAGCACAAGACTACCCAGGCGTTCCGGGACAAATTCCGCAATGTTGACGTGCTCTTGATAGACGATATCCACTTTATCGCCAACAAAGAAGCCACACAGGAAGAATTCTTCCACACCTTTAACGCGCTTTACGACAGCCACAAACAGATCATCATCTCTTCGGACCGGCCGCCCAAAGAGATCGCAAAGCTGGAGGAGAGGCTGGTTTCACGGTTCAGCTGGGGACTGGTCACTGACATCCAGCCGCCGGACCTTGAAACACGCATAGCCATATTAAAGAAAAAAGTGGAGAACGAACCCATCAAAGTCCCCGACGACGTCCTCTTTTTTATAGCCGAGACCATAAAGGCCAATATTAGGGAATTAGAAGGCGCGCTTATCCGGGTCATAGCATATTCTCTCCTTGAGGAAAAAAAGATAACCCTGGAAATGGCCAAAAATATATTAAAAGACCTGCTGCGCGAGACCTTAAAACTGATCTCCGTTGAAGACATCCAGAAAGCTGTCGCCTCATATTATAAAATAGACCCCAAAGACCTAAAAACAAAAAAGAGGATAAAAACCATAGTCTTATCAAGGCAGATCGCTATGTATATCACCAGAGAATTGACGGCTTTGTCCCTGCCTGAGGTCGGGCAGGCCTTTGGCGGCAAAGACCACACCACAGTCTTGCATTCATTTAAAAAAATAAAGTTGGCCATTGCGCACGACAGCCAGTTAAAACAAGCAATTGAAAGGATCGTTCTGGATATTAAGTCCGAATCAAGTATTTTAAAGTAGTTATGCACAGGCTGGAACGTTGTTTCTGTTTTAATCAAACAAGTTTATGGAGTTTTCAACAGAATCCCAACCCTCTACTAATACTACGAGTTATATTTTAAGATAATAGAATTAGAAGTTGTGAGTTCATTTAAGGAGGCGTATGTATGAAGATTAAAATAGATAAAGGCGAATTGTTAAGAGGGGTGCAGGCCGCAGGGAACATCATCACGCCTAAAAACGTGCTGCCCATACTCTCAAATATTTTATTTGAAACGACAAAAAACAAAATAAAACTCACAACCACCGATCTGGACATAGGAATATCCATCACACTTGACGCGGAGATTATTGAGCCGGGCGCCATCACTATACCGACTAAAAGGTTAAGTGATGTCATTAAAGAACTTCCGTCGGGAATGGTGCAATTGACCACAAAGAAAAACAATATTGTGGATATCCAGTTAGAAAGCTGTGAATTCCGGTTAATTGGCCTGCCCAAAGAAGAATTTCCAAAACTTCCTGAATTAAAAGATAAAGAAGTGTTGGAATTAGAGCAAGATGTGTTAAAAGACATGTTGTCTCTCACATCTTTTGCTGTTTCTCATGAAGAGACCAGGTATGTGTTAAATGGGTTATTGTTGGAGATCAAGGCCGGGCAAGAGGGAGGCCAGGCTGCTATCAAGTTGGTGGGGACAGACGGCCGCAGGCTCGCGGCAGTAGAGAAAAAAATAGACCTAAAAATACACAAGGATATAAAAATGATCATCCCGTATAAGTCTATCCAGGAGCTCATGCGCAATCTTAAAGGGGAAGGAATGGTTTCCTTGATGGCAGGGCAAAACCAGGTATTTTTTGAAATGGACGGCATAGTCCTTATCTCGCGCCTTATTGAGGGCGACTTTCCTGATTATAACAAGGTCATACCAAGCGCCTCTAACACCAAGATACAGATAGAGAAGGAAAGGTTTATTTTGGTGTTGAGGAGGGCCAATCTGCTGACAACTCAGGATTTTCAGGCGGTAAAATTTGAATTGTTTAAAAACAAGCTGGTCGTTTCAAAGTCAACTCCCGATATAGGCGAATTTAAAGAAGAAATACCTTTGGAGTACAGCGGCAAGGAGCTTGTGATCGGGTTCAACCCGAACTACTTTTTGGAGATGCTCAAGAATTGGCGCCAGGACTCATTCAGTTTGGAATTTTATGACGCCGAGAAACCCGGCGTGATACGGTCTAGCGAATACGTTTATATCGTGCAGCCCATGAGGCTCGGCTCCTAAATGAGGCCACAGCGGGTGAGTGTTTTATGGACCAGATAAAAGACGTTCTGCAGAGTGTTATCCACGACTTAATGAAGCAGAAGAAGGGCGTAGACTTTCAAAAAGCCAGGGATGTCTTAAAAAAGGCCATAGGCGCGAAAGCATTCGCGCACACGCAGATAGTTTATTTGACAAAAGATAAAATTAGGGTTAATGTAGATAGCTCAAGCAGGCTCTACGATTTGAATTTAAGAAAAGAGCGCATCGCGCGGGAAATAAGCGAAGCATTACAAATAAAAGACATCAGGTTCAGGCTCGGCGATATAACTAAGCCGCGCGCTCGTTTAATAAGGGGTTAGGCACGGTCATGGCAGAGATAAAAAAATACGACGCGACAACAATACAGGTTTTAGAAGGCACAGACGCTGTCCGCATGCGGCCGGCGATGTATATCGGCGATACTACGAGCCGCGGACTGCACCACTTGGTCTACGAAGTCGTGGACAACTCCGTGGACGAGGCGCTCGGCGGCTTTTGCAAGAATATTTCAGTCATTGTCCACCAGAACCAGAGTGTGAGCGTAATTGATGACGGCCGCGGCATCCCCGTAGATATTCACGCCACGGAAAAGAAGCCTGCGGTGGAAGTCGTCCTTACCACTCTCCACGCCGGAGGTAAGTTTGACCACCGCGTCTATAAAGTCTCAGGCGGCCTGCACGGCGTAGGCGTCAGTGTTGTCAATGCCCTTGCGGAATGGCTTGAAGTAGAAATAAAAAGGGAAGGAAAGATATATCATCAGCGCTACGAGCGCGGTAAAACAGTCTCTAAGCTCACCACCATAGGCAAGGCTAAGACTACGGGCACCAAGGTCACGTTCAAGCCCGACAAGCAGATATTTAAATCCATTGAGATGACTTATGACATTTTGGCCAACCGTCTCCGCGAGCTGGCGTTCTTAAACAAAGGGCTGTCCATCAAGCTTTTGGATGAGCGCACGGACAAAGAGTCAGAGTTCTGTTTTAACGGCGGCATCGTTTCGTTCGTTGAGCATTTAAACAAGAGCAAAAACTTATTACACAATAAAGTCCTTTATTGCGAGAAGGGCGACGACGACATGGTGCTGGAGCTCGGCATGCAATACAACGACAGCTACGCGGAGAACATATTTTCTTACGCTAACAATATCAACACCATTGAAGGCGGAACGCACTTAAGCGGCTTTAAAGCCGCATTGACCCGCGCCATCAACCAATACGTAAAAAATAAGAATCTCCTGAAAGACACGAGCGCCAGCATTTCCGGAGACGACGTCAGGGAAGGCCTGACCGCTGTAGTCAGTTTAAAACTCCCCAACCCGCAGTTTGAGGGCCAGACCAAGACCAAACTCGGCAATTCCGAGGCAGACGGTTTTGTGGCGTCCCAGACTTTTGATTTTCTGTCAAGTTTCTTTGAAGAAAATCCATCTGTTGCCAATAAGATAGTTGAGAAAGCGGTCTTAGCTGCCCGCGCCAGGGACGCGGCAAGGAAGGCGCGCGAACTCACGCGCAGAAAAGGCGCGCTGGAGGGGTTGTCTCTTCCCGGAAAGCTTGCGGATTGTTCCGAAACAGACGCTACCATGTCTGAAATATTCATAGTTGAAGGGGATTCAGCAGGGGGCTGTTGGTCGGGTGAGACAAAGGTTGCTTTGGCTGACGGCAGAGATCTTTCTTTCAGAGAGCTATTGGAGGAGGATAAACAGGGCAAGAAGAATTTTTGCTATACCATGCGCGATAATGGACATATTGGCATCGCGCCCATCTTGAGCCCCCGCGTAACTAAAAAAAGCGCAGAAGTAATTAAGATAGTTTTGGATAATGGGGCAGAGCTTAAGTGTACCCCGGGCCATTTATTTCGGCTCGTCGATGGCAGTTATATTCCGGCCATTCAATTGACACCTCAACACAGCATAGCCCCGCTACACAGAAAACTATCAAAGAAAGAAGGTGGGCGGAGCTTAGATGGCTACGAAATGGTTTTTGATCCCGCGTCCAAAAAATGGATATACGCCCACGTATTAGCGGACATCTTTAATTTAGCGAATAATATTTATGCTTCTTCTGTAGGGAAGCATCGGCATCACACAGATTTTAATAAACTGAATAATAGCCCTATCAATATACGGCGCGTTTCTTATGAACAGCATATGGGGCTTCATTATAAACATCTAGAACATACCTTGCACCGGCCCGATGTAAAAAGAAGGTCTGCAGAAACAAAACGAACAGATGTTTATAGGGCAAGGGCTCGTCACAAGTCTCTTGAAAAAAGAGATTTATTTAGCAACAACGCTAAGAACCAATGGTCAGATCCGGCGTATAAAGATTTCATGGCGAAAAAGTTTTTAGAATTTTATCACACACACCCGGATTATCAAAAGCAAAATGCGGAAATACTGGATGCCGAACAAAAGAAATACTGGGCTCAGGAGGCACACAGAAATCAACAGGCTGATAGGGTGAGCAAATATTTTCAGGAGCATCCTGAGCATAGAAAAGCGCACAGCAAAAAAGCAAAAGTAGAATGGATGGATAAAGATCTGTTGGAATGGCGCAAGAGCAAAACTAGTGAACAATGGACAGAAGGCTTTAGAAAAAAAAGAAAAACTGCATACGACCGCACATATTTAAACGCAAGCTTAGGATTTGCAAGAAAAATTTACGACAAATATAGCCGTATAGATAAATATGATGAAGAAAGGGTCAATCTGCCCAAGAGAAATACTAATTTAGTAAAGCTAAACACTTTAAAAAACCGATTTTTCAAAGGCAGCGGCGAGTCTTTGCTTGAGGCTGTAAAAAACTATAATCATAAGATCAAATACATTGAAAAGCTATCTGAGAGGCTGGATGTTTACGACATAGAGGTGCCCATAACGCATAACTTTGCTTTGGCTAGCGGAATTTTTGTGCACAATAGCGCAAAGCAAGGCAGGGACAGAAGGTTTCAGGCCATTTTGCCTATCAAGGGCAAGATCCTGAATGTTGAAAAGTCAAGGCTGGATAAGATACTGGCCAATGAAGAAATACGCACTATTATCACTGCTTTGGGCACAGGGGTCGGCGAAGAATTCTCCATAGATAAGCTGCGTTACCACAAGATCGTCATAATGTGCGATGCAGACGTGGATGGTTCGCATATTCGCACCCTGCTTTTGACACTATTTTTAAGGCAGTTGCCAAAGCTGATAGAAGGCGGCTTCGTCTATATAGCCCAGCCGCCACTTTATAAGGTTAAAAGAGGCCAAAGAGAGGAATATATTCAAACAGAAGATCAGATGAATCAATTGATGTTAGACCTTGGGAGAGAAGGCATTAAGTTTACGATTTTATCGGAAAAGAAGACGCTTAACGACCCTCAATTCAAAGAACTGTTGGAATATTTGGTTGAACTTGAAAGATTTAACCATATCTTAGAGAAAAAGGGAGTAAATTTTAGAAAAATCATTGAAAATAGGAACAAAAAGACCAAGAAACTACCTATTTATGTGGCAAAAGTGGAGAAAGAAACCCATTATTTGTATTCAGATGCTGAATTAGCAAAGCTTTCAAATACCGCCAAGAATGAAAAAGAAGGCCTTGGCGAGTTTGATCATGTGGGGATCTATGACACCGAAGATATTGAAAAGATAATCTCAAGCATAGAGAAACTGGGCGTATCTATTGAGTCGTATTTTACCCCGGAAGGGAAGAAGCTTAAGCCGTGCTTCAGGCTTTCTAATGATGACGATTTTGATTTTTTTGTATTACCTGAGGTGCTCGGGCATGTCAAAGAACAGGCGCGCAAAGGCATGAATATGCAGAGGTATAAAGGCTTGGGCGAGATGAACCCGCATCAGCTTTGGGAGACTACCATGGATCCCGAAAAGAGGACGATTTTAAAAGTGGTGCTTGAAGACGCTATTGAAACGGATGAGATCTTTACAATACTTATGGGAGACCAGGTAGATCCGCGGAGGGATTTTATTGAAAAGAACGCGCACTTGGTGCGTAATCTTGATGTATAGCGAAATTTGAACACCTTATTGTTAATTTTAATGAAATCCCGCGTTAGCGGGACCACCGCGATTTTTGCGGGGAAGGGGGTGTTATGGGCAATAGCGATGCAGGCGTGCTTCACCCGATCGCGATCTTAAAAGAGTCAGCGGCGGGGTGGTTTAAAAACCTTGTCCCTTTGGTGCTGCTTTATAGCATCAATGTTTTTTTGTCATTGATGTTAAGGTCCACCAATGAAATGACGGCTGCACCCGCGAGCATGGTCAAGCCGTGGATAATCTCTGCGGTCGTATTTCTTGAAGTTATCCTCATGGCAGTTCTAAGTTCGTTCGTCTGCCTTTTTATCATTAATTACTTTAAAAAATTTGCAGAGGAAAAACGAAGCGCGTTTATGCCGGCATATCAACAGACGTGCGCCGGTTTTGCGTGCTATCTGAAAGCGGCGGTTATGTTGTTCATTTTTATTTTGGGCGTGTTGTCTGTTGCTATGCTATTTTCCGAGTGGGGGAAAAGTTATTACTGGGCAAAAGCGCCTAACCTGTTAGGCGCTAACGGGTTGGGCACCAACAGCTTTAGGATGGCAGTTTTATTGGCGACCAGCACTGTTTCTGTGGCGCTATCCATAGCTGCCGCGTGGTACGGATTCTTTTTTTTATTCGCCCCGCTGATAGCGGCTTTTGAAAAAAAGGGAGTTTTCTCTGCTATACGCGAGAGCAGGTCCAGAGTGCGGGGGAACGCCTTGCGTTTATTGGCGCCTTTTTTGTTGTTCTGTATTTTTTACATCGCCCTTGGCGTCCTTATGATCTTTATAGCGACGCGCTTTACGCGCGACAGGCGAATTTTAGACTTTATTGACCCTGCCATGATGGCTTTATTCGCGCCGCTGGCGCTGATCCTTTGGTTTGTTAGTTATAAGAAGTTGACTGAATTGAAAGAAGGCAAGATCAATGTACGCTGAGAATGAAAGAATAATCCCGGTCTGTATTGAAGATGAGATGAAAGGGTCGTATTTGTCTTACGCGATGAGCGTCATCGTGGGCCGCGCGCTGCCCGATGTCAAAGACGGCCTAAAACCCGTGCACCGCAGGATACTTTTTGCCATGCACGAACTCAGCCTTGATCACTCCAAGCCCTACAAAAAATCCGCCCGCATCGTCGGTGAATGCTTTGTTAAAGACACCATGGTGCTTACTGAGCGCGGGTTGATACCTATCCAAGATATTCAACGCGGCGATTTAGTTTTTACTCAAGGCGGGCAAAAACCGGTGACAAAACTTTTTGAAATGCCACCGCAAAAGTTGCTAAAGATTACTTTGGAAAATGGCATTTGCAATACGGCAACGCCTTCTCAAAAATTTAAAGTCTTGAACGAGAAATGGGAGTTTGTATGGAAAGAAGCCGGGGACCTTACGCCGCAGGATTATGTCGTTATGAAAGCGCAGGCTCCGCCCGTACAAGATTATGTATTGCTGGGCCGCTTATCCGGCGCGCGCAGGGTTGTTCTTAATGAAAAAATAGCCTATTTGCTGGGGTGTTTATTGTCAGACGGCTGGATAGAAAAAAAAGCCAATAGGCTCTATTTTTATTCCAATAGCCCCGAGGTAATTGAAAGGGTTCGCGATATCCTAAAAGAAGAATTTGGCTATCAGGCCAATATTGAGATCAAAAAGTATGTTTACCGGACAGAAGCTAAAAATATTAAGCAAACAGGCTATCAGATAAGGATCAACAGAAAAGTCATCAATGATTTTCTGGTTGATGTGTTTTCCCTCAAGGGCGCCTGGGCGTTGACCAAAAAAATACCACCTCAGATGTTTGTCTCTCGCGCATCCGTGGTGTGGGCGTTTGTTTCGGGCCTTGTGGATGGCGACGGAAGTGTTCATTGCAACAGGAATGTGATCCATTATGGTTCTATCTCAGAGGAGTTGATTAACCAACTACAGCTTCTTTTGTTTCATCATAATGCCGTAAGCACAAAATATGTCCAAGAGCCGAAACAAGAACATTGGGTCAACCAAAGAAGGGTTATCGGCCGGCACAAGTTTTATAGTTTGGAATTCAGAGGGTCTTATGCTCACGTGGTTGCTTTAAATGTATCCGTTGCTGATCCAGCCAAGAATGCCAAGATTATCAACATGCTTAGCAAAGAGCAGCGTCAGCCATGGTCAAGCTTGGATGTTCTTCCCTACGCGGGCTCGATGGTATTTGAAGAATTAAGCAAGGCCCATCTCGGCGGTGGATGGTATCAGGATCCCGCCGGCCATAAATTTAGATCGGGAATCAAATATCAGGGTGGGGCTAAGATCAGATATTGCGAAGGCTTGCAAGAGAAGCCGTTAAAAATGTCTCAAATTGTTAGCTGGGGCATTTTGGACAAGTTAAGAAAAATGGATTCTCCTTTTTTTAGATTCTTAGATGAAATACTTGAACAAAACGTATGTTTTGCGCAAGTGGCTTCTGTGGAACGGGTTCCCGCGCAAAAAACATATGATATCCAGGTGCAAGAAGAGCACGAATTTGTTGCTAATGGCATGATCGTCCATAATTGTCTCGGAAAATATCATCCGCACGGAGACACAGCTGTCTACGATACCCTGGTGCGCATGGTCCAGGATTTTTCCCTGCGTTATCCTTTGGTTGACGGCCAAGGGAACTTTGGCTGTTTTACTAAAGATACAAAGATTAGGCTTGCCGACGGAAGAAGCCTTACCTTCGGAGAACTTATCAAAGAGCATAAAGAAGGCAGGAAAAATTATACCTTTGCAATTAATACAGAGAGCAAAAAAATCGAAATCGCCGAAATTAAAAATCCGAGAAAGACGCGCCGCAACGCAGAAATAATCAAAGTCACGTTAGACAACGGCGAGGAGATCAGGTGTACGCCCGATCATCTCTTTATGCTTAGGAACGGAGTTTATAAAAAAGCCAAGGAATTAAAGGGCGGAGATTCGTTGATGCCTCTATATTTGAAGCACTGCGACGGAAAAAACGACCCCGCTTTAAAAGGATACGAAGAGATTTATCAACCCTCACAAGAAAATTGGGAATTGACCCATCATCAAATGCAAACAGAAGAAAGCCGCAATCACAAGGTTAATAAGATCGAAGTTCTTAAATACAGAGAAGACGTTTATGATTTGACTATAGAGCGATGGCATAATTTCGCTCTGGCCGCTGGGATCTTTGTTCATAACTCTGTTGACGGAGACGCTGCTGCCGCGATGAGATATACAGAGGCGAGGTTGTCCGCCATCTCCGATGAGATGCTCTCGGATATTGAAAAGGGTACCGTTGATTTTGTGCCTAACTTTGACGCCTCGCTGCAGGAGCCTGTGCTTTTGCCGTCTGTTTTGCCCAATCTTTTAGTGAACGGTTCAAGCGGCATAGCAGTGGGCATGGCTACCAATGTGCCGCCGCACAACCTCACAGAGGTTATTGACGGCATCTGTTGTTTGATTGACAACCCCGAGGCAGAGATAAAGGAGCTTATGCGTTTTATCAAGGGGCCTGATTTTCCTACGGGCGGCATTATCTGCGGCCGCGACGGTATCAAGGACGCCTTTAATACAGGCAGGGGCAAGATCACGCTGCGGGCGAGAGCCTCCATTGAGCGCCAGAAGAGCGGCAAAGATAATATCCTGATCACCGAGATCCCCTACCAGGTCAACAAGACCACTCTTATTGAATCCATCGCTGACCTCGTGCAGGAAAAAAAGATAGAGGGCATCAGCGACATACGCGACGAATCGGACAAAGACGGCATGCGCGTGGTGATAGAGCTCAAGCGCGATTCCGAACCACAAATTATTTTAAACCAGCTTTATAAGCATACGCAGCTTGAAACGACGTTCGGCATAATCGCCCTGGCCCTTGTTGAAGGAAGGCCAAGGGTCCTGAATTTAAAGCAGATCATCCGCTGTTACATAGACCATCGCAAGGTCATAGTCAGGCGCCGCACACAGTTTGACTTAGACAAGGCCCTGAAGCGGGCGCACATATTAGAGGGCTTGAAGATCGCCCTCAAACACTTAGACCGTATCATAAAGACTATCCGCGCGTCAAAGAACACGCCCGAGGCCAAAAAGGCCCTGATGAAAAATTTTGACCTCTCTGATCTTCAGTCCCAGGCTATTTTAGAGATGCAGCTGCAGCGCTTGACAGCCCTTGAGCGCGAAAAGATAGAGGCCGAATACCTGGAACTTTTAAAACAGATAGAAAAATTCCGCGCGATCTTGGCGTCGGAGAAATTAATAGAAAGCATTATCAAGGACGAGCTGGCCGCCCTGAAAAAGAAATATGGCGACGAGCGCAGGACTGAGATCATAGGCGAGGTAGAGGATATAGAGATAGAAGACCTGATCGCCGAAGAAGACATGGTCATTACCATATCGCACGCCGGCTATATAAAAAGGCAGGCCATCAGCGCCTACCGCAAACAGAAACGCGGGGGCAAGGGCGTTACCGCCATGGAGACAAGGGAAGAAGATTTTGTGGAGCGCCTTTTTGTGGCCTCCACCAAAGACTATCTGCTTGTGTTCACTGACCAGGGCCGGCTACATTGGATAAAGGTTTACGAGATCCCACAGGCTTCACGCCAGTCAAAAGGCAAGGCGATCATCAACCTCCTGCAAGTGGGCGCCAAAGAAAAAGTAGCGGCTGTCCTGCCGGTCAAGGAGTTTAGCGATAATAAATCCATTATCATGTGCTCTAAGGGCGGCGTCATAAAGAAGACCGTGTTATCGGCCTTTGCCAACCCGCGCAAAGGCGGCATTGTGGCTATGGGCCTGGATAAGGATGACGCGGTCATGGAAGCAAAATTGACGGATGCCAACCAGGACATCCTTATAGCTACGCGTCAGGGCAAGGCAATACGGTTTAAGGAAAAACAGATCCGCGAGATGGGCAGGCAGGCAAAGGGCGTGCGCGGCATATCCCTTGCCAAGAAGGATGAAGTCGTCGGCATGGAGATAATCTCCGCCGATATTACTAAGACGGGCGCGACTATTTTAACGGTTACGTCAGCCGGCTTTGCCAAGAGGACGGTCCTGGATGAATACAGGATCCAGTCCCGCGGCGGCAAAGGCATTATCAATGTAAAAGTCACGGCAAAGAACGGCGAAGCAGTGGCGCTCAACTGCGTTTTGCCCGACGACGAGCTTATGACCATTACCCAGCAAGGCATGATGGTGCGCTGCCCTGTCAAAGACATCCGCCAGACAGGCCGCAACGCCCAGGGCGTGCGCCTGATAGCGTTAGACAAGAACGACGCCGTAACCTCCGTAGCTAAGATCGTAGCAAAAGAAGAAGAGTGATCCAAGCGGCGCTATCGTCTAGTCCGGTCTAGGACGTCAGCTTCTCAAGCTGAAGACTCGGGTTCGAATCCCGATAGCGCTACCAATCTTTCCTTGTTCAACTTTCTTTACTAAAATTTGATAGGTGTAATATAGGTGTAGTATTGATACGAAGTACACCAATTTTAGCCATAGGAGCAAAGATGAAAGTCTTTCAGCTAGAGAAACCAGATACGAGTAAAATAAAAAAGGAGAGAATACTGCAAGCTCTAGCGGAGAAAATAAACTCGATCCCTTTTCTTATTCAAAAAACATCACAACCTGTTTATGTCTATTGGGATAAGTTGAAATATAAGAAATTACTTGAAGATTTTTCTTCTGAAGAATTATGGATGTGCACAAAATTTATTAGAAGAGTGCAATCAAGCAAAAGCGTAATTAAGTCAGAAAGTGGTGATTTTTTTACTTGGTTTCCATTGCCTGGACTAGAAGAATTTTTTCATCAAATTGATTTAAACACCGGCGGTAATCTTTTTGCTTTTGCTAAAGATGATGAATACTCCTCTCCTAAAATACATATGAATATTTATCAAATTTCAAAGAAGACCTCAATAAATGACTTGAAAAATTTAGAGGCACTTGGATTTATCGCCTCAAAGAAAGCCGGCAGAAACATTTATTATTACGCAACCGACAAAATTGACGAGTTGTTTAATTGAAATGGAGACAGGCATAAAAAAAGAACTGATCCTTATCAATCCCCGCCTTTCTTATATTCTCTTTAACTTTCTTCAGACCCACGCGGTCGGCAACCCAGTGCCGCATTCTTTGCTTACACTGTCCGCTCTTACCCCGCAAGATTACAAAATAAAGATCATTAACCAGAAGCAGCTTTGGTTAAACAAGGATTTTGTCGGCGATGCGCTTGTAGGCATAACGTGTTTGACCTCGGCTGTTTTTGAGGCGTATCAGCTGGCGGATAAATTCCGTCAAGCAGGGTCTTGCGTGGTGCTGGGCGGCCCGCATGTCAGCGCTTTGCCGGACGAAGCTCTCCGGCATTGTGACAGCGTCGTTATAGGCGAGGTAGAGTCTGCCTGGGGCCAGGTAATCAAGGACTATGAGGCAGGCGCTCTAAAAAAGACATACCAGGGCGAAGCGCTGGAAGACTTTTTTACGCCTGTCTATGATTATTTTCTTCACCTGGACCCAGACGTTCTGCGCCGCTCCGGCATCCACATTGACCGCGGGTGCAAATACCATTGTGATTTTTGCGCCCGTATCTCTCAATGGCTGCGCTTTGTAAAGATAGAGCAGGTCCTTGAGCTCATCAAGCGTATCAAAAACAGAAGGCGCAACTTTTTTGTCAGCACATTTATTCGCGGGCCGCTGGCCAAGCCTGATATCAGATTTGATTGCGACAATATTTATTCAAATCCTTCTTATGCCAAGGAGTTATTTAAGGCGATGATACCGCTTAAGGTCAAGTGGGCGGCTAATTGTTCAGTTGATATCGGTTTTGACGAGGAAGCCTTAAAGCTGGCCAAGGCTAGCGGCTGCCGAGGGTTTTTGATCGGGTTTGAAACCATATATCCCTCAGAGTACGGCAAGACGTCATTGCCGCAGTTCCAATCAGCTGAGGACTATAGGGAAGCCATCGCCAATATCAAGGCCCACGGTATAACTTTCATGGGTTCTTTTATTCTTGGGATAGACAGGTATGGCCACAGGGATTATTTGAAATTGCTGTGGTTTCTGATGCGTGTCAGGCTTTGGTGTTTTGTATTGACGATCTTAACGCCTTTCCCGGGCTCGGCTTTATACGAACGCCTAAAAGCAGAAGGCCGCATTATTTCATTTGACTGGCGCAAATACATCTTTCTTTTTTGCGTGATCAAACCGAAGCACACGTCAGTTCTATCCGTATATGCCTGGTTTTGGTTTATCAGGGTCTTGTCGGTTTTCTTTTCGCCCTACCTTATTTTTCTGATGTTGCTTTTTTTTGTGAGCTCGGAAACCGGATATCGCCTTAGCCGGTATATCTTCCGCGGTTTTTAGATACCGATACTAAACCGCTTCGCAGATTTCACAGCAATCTGCTTGCTAGTATCGGTATTAATTCGGCCATACAACTTACATTCACTTCGCTCCCTGCCTACCGTCAGGCAGGTGTAAGTCGTGGCCTCATTGAAAGTCATTGATTTAAAAAAAATATTGTGTTATAACTAATTCAACAATTAGGAGAATAAAAAATGACCAAGAGAAAAGTTTTGCCTCTTCTTGCGATCCTGTTCGGCTTCGGCATATTGCCCGGCTGTGATCTAATGCAGAACCTCTTCCCCGGCACGTTTGTCTCGGGGCCGAAGGTAGCAGGCAAAGCCGCGCAGGCAACCCCTGGCGCTGAGACCGGCGAGCCTGTATTAGGAACTGTTTTGGCACGCGTTAATAACGTTGTCATAACTTTAGAGAATTTTGACGAAAAGATAAAAAATATTGAAGCCCTTTCTCCGGACATCAAGATCAATACGCTGGACGCTAAAAAAGCCTATCTGAATGACCTCGTGACGCAGGAGCTGCTTCTCCAGGAAGCCAGGGCCCGCGGCATAGATAAGAAAAAAGAGATCAAGGACGCCATAGAAGAATTCAAAAAGCAGGTCTTGGTGCGTCAGTTGGTGATGGATGAGACCACGGGGATAGCCATTGAGCCTGCCGAAATAGAATCTTTTTACAATCAGTATAAGAAAGAATTTGCAGCGCCGGAGGAGATAATGGCCAGAGAGATCGTCGTGTCTTCGGAGGCAGCAGCCAAGGAGATCTTGATCGGTTTGCTGCAAGGAGGGGATTTTGCGGCTGTTGCAAAAGAGCGCTCCACCGCAGCCAGCGCAGGCTCGGGCGGTGACCTTGGCGTCGTGAAAAAAGGCGACAAGTTTGATAAGTTCTATGAGGTCATCTCCACTCTTGAGCCCGGCCAGGTCAGTCAGATATTCAAGGGGCCGGAGGGGTTTTATATAGCGAAAGTTGATCAAAAGAAGGGTGGCACTGTGCCGCCGTTAACCGAGGTTTACGACCAGATCAAGAACGGCCTGCTGCAGCAGAAGACAGCGGCGCGCATCCAGGAGCTTACAGAGAAGATAAAGCGAGAAGCTAAAATAGAGCTCAAAGAGGAACTGTTAAGATAGGGCAAAATTAAATGGATAAGAAAAAACTAAGTTTAATATTGGCCATTGTGTTAGCTGCCATGGGCGTTGTGATGGTAAGGAATTATATTGCCCAAACGGAGAAAAAATTCGTCAAAGAAGAAAAGAAGGCTTACGTGCTTGTGGCAACGGTAAACATAGTCGCGGGCACGACCATTGATTCGTCTATGATAAAGTTTGACGCGGTGCCTGAAAGGTATGTCCAGCCCAAAGCGCTTAATTCAGAGAGCCTTGTCATAGGCAAGCGCGCCATCGCTGATATTTTTCCGGGAGAACAGATCATGTCCACTAAGCTGACCATTTCAGTAAGGGATACAAGCCTTGCCATGAGGACTCCTCAGGGAAAACGCGCCATCACTGTGACCATTCCGCTTCTTTCTGCCGTCGGCGGCAAGATACGGCCCGGCGATTATGTGGATGTCGTAGGGACTTTTTCTTACAACGCGCAGGTTGAAGGCAAGCAAGTTGTGGAGCCTGTGAGTGTGACGCTATTTCAGAACGTTTTACTATTAGGAATTGAAGGCAATGCGCCCGCGGAAAGGGGCAAGCCGGCACCCGCTCCGACAGACCTTATGGTTACGCTCGCGCTCTCACCCAAAGAAATCGCGCTTTTGACTTATGCCCTTGACGGACAGGGCAGGATACGGCTTGTTTTAAGGCCGCCCCTGGAAACAGCGGTTGAGCCAGTGGCGCCTGTTGAAGTAAATACATTATGGCAGTATGTGTTCAGTAATCTGGGCCAGGAATTTCTCGCGACAAAAGAAGATAAATCGCCCATGATAAAACAACAGCAGCAGGAAAAGAAACCTGAGCCGCAACCTGCTCCGGCAATGGAGATCTATCGCGGCACGCAGAAGTCCAGCATGATATTAAAATAAATGAGCACGCGGCTTATGGAACGTAGTGAACATAAGTCGCTGTGCGAATTTATCCTTGCGAGGAGTACGAGCAAGGGTAAGGACGGTTTGCACTATGAGACATAGAGCTGCAATATTGTTAGCCCGCCATTTTCTTGTTTTTGCCCTGAGTTTTTCTACAGCACCCTCTGTTTACCCCGAATACTTTTCCGAAGAGTACGGCTCTCCGCGCAAGTTGGATGTCGTGGCCGGCGAGTCTAAGGTGCTGACAGTTTCCAATCCAAAGAGGGTAGCTATCGGAAACCCAGAGATCGCAGATGTCGCGGGCGCAAGCGCGACAGAGATCATTATTTCGGCTAAGGCCGCGGGCGAGACGAACCTGCAGGTCTGGGACGATATGGGGCAACGAGAGATCACCATCAAGGTCTTTACCGAAGACCTGGCCAAACTAAAAAAGAGATTAGAAGATTTGTTCCAGACAGCCGGCATACGCGGAATAACATTTCAGGCGGGAGAACAGGAACGAAAAATATTCGTGCTTGGCGACCTGCCTCTGCGCAAGAAAGAGGTTGTCGTCCAGCTATTGGGAAGTTTTAAAGACAAGATCATTGACCTCGTCACTTATTCAGAAGATAATCCGCTTGTTGAAATGGACGCGCAGATCCTGGAGATCAAAAAAGTCGCTATTGATAAACTCGGTATCAACTGGTCCCAGTCGCTTGTTTTCACAGAATCTCCTACGCCGAGCACGCATACGCTGAACAGGCACATAGGCGATTCTCTGAAGGCCGGTATCCAGGCCCAGTTTACGCGCAATGCCCTTACCGCTACCCTGGACATATTGGAGCAGGATAATCTCGCGCGCACACTGGCGCGTCCTAAACTCGTCGCGCTTAGCGGCAAAGAAGCGAAATTTTTAGTCGGAGGCGAGGTCCCTATTTTGTCCAGTGTCAGCGTTACGAGCGGCACAACGACCACTGCCGTTGAATATGTGGATTACGGTATCAAGCTTAACATTAAGCCTGAGGTGAAAGAGAACGGAGGCATCCTCTGCAAGATAGAGGTGGAGATCAAAAGCATAGATACGTCAACGCAGTTGACAATTCCTTCAGGCGGCGGCACAACGACCACTCCCGGGTTTAAGACGCGGAATACCTCCACAGAGCTGTATCTTCAAAATAACCAGACGATATTCCTGGCAGGCCTTATAAATAACGAAGAGAGCAATAATTTAACGCAGGTCCCGGGCCTGGGAGATATCCCTATCTTGGGCGCCTTGTTCAGGTCCAAAAATTTTCAGCTTGGGGATACGGAACTTGTCATTTCTATCACGCCAAGGATAGTAAACTACGGCGACATGCGCCAGGATATTCAGGATTCCTCCGCGCCAAAAAGAAACGCCGATGAAGAGCCTGCGGATACGTATATCCGCGTTGTCCAGGATATGATATTAAAAAACGTCAGCTATCCGCTTGAGGCGCAGCGCGCCAATTTATCGGGCGGTGTCGTGTTGAGCCTGCATTTATTCTCCAACGGGCAGTTAGCCGGAGTCGTAGTGAACGAGTCCTCGGGCCATAAGTTGCTGGACAATGCCGCGATATTCACGGTGAAAAGGCTCGCTCCTTATCCCGCTTTTCCCAAGGGCCTGCTGTTAAAAGAGATCTGGGTAGAAGTGCCCATCACGTACCAATTGGCTTAATTTTATGGCAGAAGAACCCCGCATAGGCAATGTTATTTCTATTTTTAGCACCAAGGGTGGCGTCGGCAAGACGCTCATTGCCGTCAATCTTGCCATTGCTATGGCCCAGGAGGGCAAAAAAGTGGCACTTATAGACTTAGACCTCCAGGCTATCCAGGATATGGCTCGGATGATAGACGCGACCCCGCAGTATTCCATTTTTGATATTGTTTCTATTATTGACAAGGTTGAACAATCAGGGAACATTAAAAATTACATGACCCTTGTCCCGGTCGGCGTAGATTTCCTGCCGGCAATAACCAGGCCCAAGCAATCTCCCCACATCACCGGAGACCGCATAGGCAAGGTCATATCAATGCTGACGCCCTTCTATGATTTTATCGTAGTGGACGGCGGCAGGGCTTTTACAGACAGCCTCATCAGTATCTTTAACCGTTCCAACCTTATCCTTTTTATCGTCACGCCGGATATACTTTCTGTTTACGAGACGCGCTGGGGGCTTGATGTGCTTCAGTCGCTGCATTTTCCTTTAAAGATGATAAAGCTTCTTTTGAACAGGGCAGAGAGCAAATCAGGCCTGTCTTGGCAGGAAGTGAAGCTCGCTTTGCCATGCGAGATAATCTCCAGCATTCCCAGCGACGGAAGGGTCGTGGGTTTGGCGTTGAACAGGGGCGTGCCCGTAGTCGTTGACAACCCTTCCAGCCGCGTGAGCGCCGCCATTAAAAAATTCGCGCAGGCATTGATATCTAACGCCGGCCTTTATATCGCCCATAAAGAAGTTGAAGACCTCAGGTCAATCAAAAAGGAAGAGATGCCTTCAGCCGGCACCTTCTGGGACGCCATGGGCCTGGCTGATAAGGTCAAATGGATCAAACCCCTTGAGCAGGAAGATGAGATCATAAAACTAAAACGCCGCATCCACGCGCGCCTTATTGAAGAGTTGGATCTAAAACGCTTAGACATGGAGTTGATCAACAACCCCAAAAAAGCCAAAGAGCTCAGGGAAAAAGCGGAAAAGATAGTTACCAACCTGTTGGCTGAAGAGACCGGCGCTTTCTTGTCTTCGTTTGAAGTCCGCGAAAAACTCGTCAAAGACGTTGCCGATGAAGCGCTGGGGCTTGGGCCGCTGGAAGAACTTATCCGCAACCAGGATATCACCGATATCATGGTCAACAATAAAGACCAGATCTATATTGAACAACACGGTAAGATTGAATTGACCAGCAAAAAATTTATATCCGACGACCAGGTCCGCGTCGTTATTGAGCGCATCATTGCACCTCTTGGCCGGCGCATTGATGAATCGGTGCCCATGGTAGACGCCCGCCTGCCTGACGGCTCGCGCGTAAACGCTATTATACCTCCCCTGTCTTTGACAGGGCCGACTTTGACCATCAGAAAATTCGCCCGAGAGCACTATACAGTGGAAGACCTTATCTCGCGTTTTTATAGCCTTGACCGCAACATAGCGGATTTTCTTTCTGCCTGCGTCATGGCCAGGAAGAACGTGATCGTCTCCGGCGGCACAGGCTCAGGAAAGACTACCTTTTTGAACATCCTTTCTACTTTTATCCCGAACGACGAAAGGATAGTCACCATTGAAGATGCCGCTGAATTGCGCTTAAACCAGGAACATTGGGTGCGCTTGGAGTCAAGGCCGCCCAACATTGAAGGTAAGGGCGCTATTACCATCCGCGACCTTTTTCGTAACTGCCTGAGAATGAGGCCTGACCGCATTGTCATAGGCGAGTGCCGCGGCGGCGAGGTCTTAGACATGCTTCAGGCCATGAATACAGGCCATGACGGTTCTATGACTACTATCCACGCTAATTCCACGCGCGACGTTTTGTCGCGGCTTGATTCCATGATACTTATGAGCGGTGTGGAGCTGCCCATACGCGCCATCCGCGAAATGACCGCCTCCGCGATTGACCTCGTTGTCCAGACCGCCAGGCTCTCCGACGGCTCAAGAAAGGTCATACAGGTCACTGAGATAGCCGGCATGGATGACGAGACGCACATCAAGTTCGCGGATATATTCCGTTTCAAACAGCTCTCCATTGACAAAGAACACAACAACAAAGTCATAGGAAGATTCATCGCCACAGGCCACATCCCGTCCTTCTATGACGAATTGATCACCCGCGGCATCAACCTCTCCAAAGATATCTTCACCGCTACAGAGACTTGAGCACAATAATGTACTAATTCGGCGAAATCCCCGCGTGTTTTGCGGGGATCTTGTTAAAACAACCTGCTCTTGAGGAAATTTGTGAAATACAAGGCCAGATAAAAACAGGCCAGGGCCTGCAGCATCATTATTATAAAATGCGGCGAGGCCAAAAGGCTGACGATGCGTATGACGATAAACCATAGCTGCAGCGACAGGCCGGACATATTCTTGGGCCTGAAAACGACATGGTGCAAAGAGTCATATTTTCGCCAATCAAATGTTGTAATGCGGTTTTCCGTTTTCAGCCGTTCGTAAAGTTGAGAGGCAGGAAAAGGCGTCAAAATGGTGAGCGAAATTGAGTACAGCCCAGACCGTATCAAAAACCACATAAGCCTTAGATAATCTTTGTGAGTATAATAATCAAATCCCAGGATAAAGGCTCCTGTGATCTTTATGCCATAGGCTTTTATCTTCTTAATGGCTTTGATGTAATCATCTGTTGAGCGCATATGTCCTGTTGAGGTTTTTTGCAGCCTCTGAGGATATATTGTTTCAAATCCTATAAAGAGGCTTTTACACCCGCTCGCTTTGGCTGATTTCAGCGCCTCGTCATCAAACGCGATGTCAATAGAACTGTTACCCGTCCAGTTCAGGCGCAATGGCACAAGGCTCCTAAATAGTTGTTTGGCATATTCAGGGTCCGAGTAGATATTGTCATCCCTAAAAATAATAGTTGGTTTCAGGCCAAAAGGCAATCTAATGCAATCCCTGATCTTTTTAATAAGAGTCATCGCCTGGCCTAGTTTTACGAGGCGAAGCCCGCCGGAATGAGGGACACAAAAATCGCAGCGGTATTTACACCCGCGGCTTAGCAAAACCCCGGTTTTGTATAAGATCCTCGGGTCAATTTTTAAGAAGTACGGATAGCTTAATGAAAAGTAGTCTTCGACAGGCAAGCCTTCATATGTCAGCTTGAGGGTTTTATTTTCATAATCCCGCACTAATCCGGGCCATACAGATTCCGCCTCACCGATGACAACGCTGTCGCAATGCTCTAGCGCCTCTTTGGGATAATAGCTGGGATGAAGCCCGCCCATCACGACTACTGAGCCTGCTTTACGAAAGCGATCGGCTATTTTGTAGGCTTCATAGGAATTAGATGTGGCGCAAGATATCCCCACAAGGCTGCCGCCGATAAAATCCCGCTTTAACCAAAACAGCCTTTGATTATAGATCTTAATTGTATAGTCTTTGGGTGTAAGGGCCGGCAGAATAAAAAGTGAAAAAGTGGCAGGGGCATTGAAGAAAAACCGGAGAGCAAGGCGTATGATAGGGTGGCTTGTAGAAGGCAGAACAAGTATAAGGTTTTTCATATTTAATAAAGTATATCTCAAACGTATTGATTACTCAATAAGCATTTTGGTATAATGTGCCGCAGAAAGCGGCACACCCGCCACTCCATTATGGCGGGGTGTCAACAGAAAGGTGGCAACCATGGCAGTTAAGTTCTACAAAGCGGTCAATACTACAACAGGCGAGGTCATAGCTGACAAGGTCAGAATTGCCCAGGATTTTAAGAGCCGGTCAATTGGGCTCTTAGACAGGCACAGCTTAAACGAAAATGAAGCCCTGCTTATCAAACCCTGCAACTCCATCCACACTTTTTTTATGAAGTTTCCCATTGATGTCCTATTCCTATCCAAAGAAGGCAATATCGTCAAAATTGCACATTCTTTGAAGCCATGGAGACTATCTGGTTGTATGATAGGCTGTTTCATGGTATTGGAACTCCAGGCAGGAAAAATAGCAAAAACAACAATAAAAATTGGCAATTTAATAGAAATATGCTAAACTATTAATGTCCAATAAAGTATATTAATAGTTGTAATTATTTAACATAATTCAACTTATAAAAAAATAATGTCCAGAATATCAAAAATAACTCAGGACGTAAGAAATTATGTGCTTTCAAGAAAGAGAAGGAACAGCAATATCAGCTGTAGAACCGTCTCAGATGAAGCTAGCAACAAGTTCAAGATAACAATATCAAAATCAAGCGTTAATTCAATCATAAAAGAGGCAAGATTAAGCAGCCCGGTCGGCCGTAATGTCGCTAACATCTATAGGCCTAGCGGGGAAGCTGACGGCGCGGGTTATGCGTTCCTCTTGGGAGCAAATTATTTATTGGGTTTTTCAAGGATTTTGGCTACTACTTTGCGTAAACTGGCGCCGTCTATACGCATGAAATGGGACACATTAGAGGCGATCAGCGAGGCCTGGATCATGGCCCGGGCTGTTTATAATGTGTCGCTATCAAAAATAGCGAATTACAACAAAAATGACCTTTGGTTTATTACCGGCAGAAAAGCTAATAAGGGCCTGTTGAAACAGTATGTTGACACCATTAAAGTTACACAACTAATTGGCTCTCAATTAGTTAGCGAAATATCGCATGTTTTGCAGGATGTCCATTATTTGAAAATTTATCTGGCAGACAATACGTTTTATATGTTAGACGGCCAGCTCAAAAGCGTCTGGAGAGATGCCAAAATACCTATTGATTTTTGTACAACAATTGATATTGCAAATAGTTATGTAAATACTACAATTTTTGGATCCGAGCCTTTTGTTGTTTTTAACGCATTTCCTGAAACTATGATAGGAGAGGAGATATCAGACTTTATTTTTAGCATAGACGGTTCTTCAAGCCAAAAGAGGATAAGAAAGATAGAACTCATTTCACCACAAGGAGTTATAATAAAAGAAGTCCCGTTTGTGGTTCCCGGAAGACGCAATTTTATTATCGGTATCTGGCCATGGCAGTATAAACCTATCGCGGATCTTGAAAAGCTCAAGACTGCATCGGGAATTTTTATTGAGGTTATTGGCCAGAAATTTTATTTGAGCGAGGACAGGATAAGATTTGTGCAACATGCTCAAAATATTGATGTTATGTTAAGGCTCATTGTCATAAAAAGTACCAAAGACGGCCCGGCCAAGCTTGGCATTTTTACTAACTTAGATTCTGAAAGCTGGAACGCAGCGCGTGTCGTTGAACGATATTTGCGCCACTGGCCGGATGTTGTCGTCGGGCACAAGCTATTTTTAAGAGCCGCTAAAGCGCCTATCTATCTTGAAGACTTTATCTCTTCGGAAAAAATGTTAGCCAACGCCAAGAAAATAAACGAGACAAATGATCAGGACGCGTGGTTCTTGATTTTCGTGGAGATATTGGATGATTTTGTTAAAAGAAGTTTTTTCCCGGAAGCGTGCGCATCTTGGAGCCTGCTTAAGATGAGAGAGCTGTTTTATAAGCAGCGCGGCATCATAAAAAGGGATATGGCAGGAGATGTTTTATTTAACTTATTGAATATCAATATGTTAGAAGAAAAAGAGCTGATTTCTTTTGCGTCTGCGAAGTTCAACGAGGCCAATATTCACGATAGCTCAGGCAGGCAACTCCGTATCATCATATCTCCATAACCTCTTTAATTGCAAAAGAAAACGCTACCTTTTTAACAAAACTTTTTGTTGACATATATATATAATATATGATATATTTCTTGTGCGACAAAAGTCGGTATCGGATCAGATAGATCCAGTAAAAAAATCGGATGAGATACGCCACGGTAAACAAAAGATTTCGATATTGTATTTTGACCGGATCGTCCTTTGCCGATCTCAACAATTGACAAAAGGCGATCCGGTATTTTTTTGATGAGGTTAATAATGAGATTAAAAAAGTTTTTAAAAAGCTCAGGGCAGGCAGTAGTGGAGTATTTTATTTTACTTGTTCTATTAGCTGCTCTTACAATTATCGGGGGTTCGGTTTTGTTTGGCAAAGTCCAGATAACAACCGACAGATTTAGAAACTCAGCTTTTGAAGCAATGGCGCCAAATCCAGGACCGTAAAATGAATAAAAAAACAGGACAGTCAGTTTTGGAATACGCGATCTTGTTGTCTGCTTTATGCGTTGTTTTTCTTACTATGTCAGCATACATGCATAGATCCGTGCAGGCAAAACTACTTTCTGTGCAGGACAGGGTGAATGAAGCGGTGCGTTAGGAGAGCCCATGAGGAGATGGTTAAGCGCAGGACAGTCAGTTTTGGAATACGCCATTTTACTTGCTATTGTCAGCGCGGCTTTTATAACCATGACTGTTTATGTGAGGCGGGCTATTCAAGGCCAGCTTTATCAAATTGAAGAGAAGATCGCTGCAAAGGCAAAAGGGAATACGTCTACAACAACGGGACCAGTTTGTCCGCCATACTGTATTTGAGCACTAAGGGGTCTTGAGCACCAAAAAGGAGAGGAAATGAGAAATAAAAAGGGCCAGATGATAGTTGAATACGCGGTTATGTTCACGGTGATAGTGGCAGTGATCATCTACGCCTCAGCTGTTTTTATCAAGCCGGCTTTGAACAGATTTTTTAATACGACAGCCAAGGTCATTGATAACGCGACGAACAGGGTGGAAAACAATTTTTAATGAAATATTCCGGAGGGAGAGAGGGGGTGGAAAACAGATGAAGAAAGTGTTCAGTAAGGTCGGTCAGAGCACGTTGGAATATGTAATAGTGTTGACGGCAATAGTGGCGGCTATCCTTTTTGCAGCCGCGCAGTTCATCAAACCGTCTGTCAACAAAGTGTACCGCGACGCAGGGACAACGTTGAACGCGAGCGGAACGCTGTTCACTAATGCCATAGGCGGAGGTTTGAACCTTACGGGCGGCGCTACAGGAGGCGCGGCAGCCGGAGCGGCAGCAGGCGCAGGAGCAGGAGCCGGCACGCTTGCTATATAGCCATAAACGCCAAAATTTTTTGGCGAGAGGAGGTGTTAAATAGAATGTTTAGATGGTTAAACGCGAAGAGAGGCCAGAATACAGCTGAATACGCTATCCTTATCGGCGTTATCGTGGCAGCGGCAATCGCTATGCAGATATATATCAGGCGCGGTATGCAGGCCAGGGTCAAAGATGCTGTTGATTTTACCAGGACAGCGGATGACGACGCAGGCAATGGTTTGTTCAATCAGAGCCAGTATGAGCCGTATTACATGCAGACTAATTTTGAAACGACTCAGAACGGCATGACGAGCCAACAGTTGCAGGCAGGCGGCGGCGTTGTCAAGGATGCTATCAGCGAAGCGACGCAGAGGACAGGAAACCAGACATACGCTAACTATATGCTGGGTAACTAGGCGGTCAGACAAAGAGGCTAAAGTCAACATTAAGCCTCACTTTTTTAAAGGAGGTGAAAATAGATGCGTAAGTGTTTTAGTAAAAGAGGTCAGAGCACTCTTGAGTACGCGGTTTTAATAGTGGTCATAATCGCGGCTCTTATCGCCATGCAGGTATATTTAAAGCGTGGTATCCAGGGCCGCATGAGAGAATCTTCTGACCAAATAGGAGAGCAGTTTTCACCGGGTTACACCGTTTCTAACCGCGTGACGCGAACAATGTCAGACACGCGGGAAATAGCGGATGCGTATTCTACAACGACGCAGATATTAAATCAGTTCCAGAACGTATCCGGCACAGAGAACGTAATGGCAGCTGCAAACGAGTACTGGGGAAGGTAGTTTTAGGACAGGCAAAAGCCATGTTAAACAGCTACGCAAACAGACAGAGCAATGCCAAGGCGCGCGCCCTCCGCGCGCCCGCATTGCTCTGCTGTAGGCGTAGCTCAAAAGGACAGCAGGTAATAGAATACGCTGTGTTGATATCAGCGATAATTACGGCTTTATTGTTCATGTACATGTACGGAAGGCGTGGCTTGCAGGCGGCCATAAAAGCGTCAGCCGACCAGATAGGCCCGCAGAGCCACAGCGAGCCTTTAGCAGGAGTTGTGAAGACAACAAGCAATGCCACCATGACAACAGTTACGAACGATATGACCCAGGTCAATAAAATCGGAGAGGAAAGATATTATAATTATCAATCCGTATCAACGTCGCAGGGAGTTTCAGAAACGCGCACAGAGGAATGATCATATGACGTTAAAAAGAGGCCAATCAGTCATGGAAACGGCTGTTCTTATATTAGTTATTGTAGGCGCTCTTATAGCAATGCAGGTCTATTTAAAGCGCGGCATACAGGGCCGTTTGAGAAGCGGCGTTGACAGCATAGGCGAGCAGTATGACCCGCAAGCAACGAGCTCAAGTTTTACTATAAACCACATGAGCAATGCAACGACAACAACGAATACAAGTACTCAAGAAAAGACAGTGAGCGGCGGCTATATAGTTTTTCCTGGTGGGACATGGACCGGCGAACCTCCTGTAAGGACGAATGTCACTACCACGGACACGAGGATCGAAACGCATTACGACAACACAATAAGGAACGGCTATGAGACTGTTGCAAATCCATAACGGACAGGCCCTGGTTGAGCTGGCTGTGTTCGGCGCATTTTTTCTTATGTTGCTGGGCGTATTGCTATCCTATGGCATTAAATATAACTTTCAGCAGAAGGCCCAGATGACAGCTTTCAGGCGCGCTTTAAAAATAGCTTCTGACCAAGACAGGGGCACCGGTTCTGCTATGGTCATGGAGGACCGCGCCATACCGGATCCTTCTACGATGTTTGACATAGGCTCCACCGCGCCCGTTGTGGCATCAGCTTCTGTTCAGCGCGATTATATGATGCATGCCCAGCCTGTTGACGGGGACTCTTTGCAAGGGTCAGTTATGGATATCCAGACAAGCCGCAACGTAGATACAAACGGCAATGTGGCCACTGGCACACAAGAATGGATGCGGCGTATCTATAAGACAGCTGCTTTTAGGGTTGAATATTTGGTGTTAAAAGCAAACTTAGATAAATATGAGCAGATCTATGGCTCTCTTCTTGCATTGAAAACCGGCAGTTTAATAGGTGACCCTGACCCATGGGTGTCAACGAGCAGTTCTGATGCTGATATGGCCTGTCTGGCAAGTCATGATGTGACAGACGCGGACGGTAATACTACCACTGTTTGCGATAGCGAAGCCTATGCTGCAATCAGGATCATTGATGCGTGCTCAGGAGAAATTTCTGATTATGATACTTGTTATTCACAGGCGCGCCAGTTGGTAGACCCGGCATTTTGCGCGAGAAAATGCGAGTTGGCTAAGATACCCGGCTCTACCACGGATTGTACAGCGGTCTGCAATTTGTTGACTAATTCGCCAAACCAGACAGTTAAAACATATGATAGCACAATGGGAGGTGCCTGGTATGCGGCAGATTGGGAGGCTCCGTCACCTGTTGTCACCGCTCCGTATACGCAGATCAACCCTAATTATAACTTTCCATATTTAAGCGGATATAGAGGGAATGGGACTATTGTGCCGGCATTGTTCAGCTTTTCAGGGGCACGGTCTCCGTCTGATCCTGTAAAACAAATGGCCATGGGCTTGCAGAGCGACATGACACAAAATACGCAAAGGAGCGAATCCATAGACAGGACAGAGACGACCAGCGCTATCTCAACGCAGGAAGACGCTGTTTGGACAGATACTTTAAACAGGCAATATGTGCATCAGGCTAACGTAGCGCCGGATGGTTTTGAAAATGTCCCGGCTTCCGGCCAGCCGGGTGATTTCGTAAACGTGACCACGGATAACGTGACGTCAGAGGTTGCCGGCTCAGTGAGCCGGGCAAAGCAGACGGTGAAGTGATGCCGAATGAAATGTCGAATAACATGAGAGACGGACAAGCTACCCTGGAGCTGACAGTGGCGCTGATACTTATCGTGATACTTTTGATGGCAGGGGTCAAGGTGTTCCTCTGGCTCAACGAAGGTTTGGTGCTGCGGCAGGTCTCTTATGAAAACACGCGCGTTGCAGCAGGAAGCACAGCGCCGGAATACGTTAATTTAGAGCTTCTTTCTAATTTTTCTAACTTGAATAATGCTATGCCTAATGATTTGGTGATAAGGGGTGGGGCAGACGGATCAGGTGGAGCGGAGGTTGGTTTCAATGAACCACTTAATGCGGACTTTAATATCTTTAGCACATCTGACTAAGGCAAAGAGCAAAAGCGGACAGATCGCTACGCTCCTCTTATTGCTCCTGGTCATTATGTTGATATTTGTCATGGTTACTGTGAACCTTGGCAATGTCGCGGTTGACGCTACAAAAATATCCAATGCCGCTGATAGCGCTGTGCTTCAATTGGCCTCTAATCTGTCTACAAAGGCCAAGATGCTGTATGAAGGTTTGGGAAATACGTATGAAAGGTGCCAAAGAACAGGATGGCTTGCTGTAGTTCTTGCTGTTGTCGTTGCCGTTGTAATAACAGTCGCGACTTATGGATCTGGGTGGGCTAGTTGGGCTCCAGTATTTGCAGCAATAGGAGGAGCTGTTGCCGGTGCCATAGGGGGCGCGATTGCAGGCACAGGTTGGGCTCAGGGAGCTGTTACGGGAGCTGCTATAGGTTTTGCCATAGGAAGCGTGGGAGCTGGGATTGGAGAAGGAGTAGTTGTCAGTGACGGCAGCATGACCTCCGCGGAGATGCTTGCTGCTGGAGCAGAGGGTTTTGCCGTAGGTGACTATGCGGTTTTTATTCCAACCATGATGTCCAGCTCGGCAGCCTTCGGAACTTTGGGCTTAGCCTCTACGGTTTACAACGCATCTGTACAAGATAGTATGAGCTCTGTTATGGTTGCTCAACTCCAAAAAGACCTTTCTAAATTGAACGAATATGACCGTTTCCGCGAGAGCGCATTTTTTACGGCCTTATCACAGGTGGTTGATGATCCTAATGTCCATGCGGATACCGACGACCTGGATGCTGACACGAACACAACTGAATTGATACCGTGGTTTGCATGGTGGTGGCACAGGAGGATGGTGGAATTTGCAAACGTGCGGAATGCCCAGATAGCGCCCCTGAATAGCTTTTTAGCAGACATGAGGACTTTCCGCGATTTTGCGTATCAGTCTTATGCCGGCGATGGCATAACTGATGCGGTTGCCGATCCGCCTACGGTGCACTCACCGGGATATCTGGAGAGAGCAGATTATAAGTGGACAATTGACAGCACCGGTAAAGAGACGGCTGTCAACGGGGTGGATATCAACGGGGCGGATATTGGAGTGGTTGATGGTGTGATCGTGGATTTACTGCGGCCCCTTCATAATTTTGGTTATGATACGACATGGACAGACGGGTCTCTTTTATGGGAGACCGGGCCTGCTCCTGCTGAAATGAATACATGGCTTGGTGTAGAGTGCAACTCTTCAGGGGCCAATACATGCACCCCTGCGCCAACAACCTATGATTATCTGGACAGGATCGCAGACGACTTGCGAGAAATGGTCAAATTTATGGCTGGTATTATTCCTCCCACTTTTGAAACATGGGTTGGAATGGCATATGCTAATGTCAATTCAGGAGGATGGGGCAGCGAAGGTTTTTGGTCACAGCCATGGCTGGCAGCACTGGAGACCCAGTATAACGGAACCATAGCAGCTTATGATCCCCAGACGAATTGGGAGGGCTGGAGGTATTACTTTTATAATCCAAGCAACCCAACCGACCCGGACACCTATTACACTCAACTTCAAAAATACATTGATATTCTGACGAGGTTGAAAAGTGAGCTCGTTAGTATCAATGATCGCTTGCCGCCATGCAACGAAGGCAAGTATGATACGAACGTGCCGCCGCAATGTGTAGTGTGTTCCGGCTCTTGCAATCCGATGTGCAATGTCCCCGGTGTCTGCCATCTGGGCTGGGTGTGGGAAGACAGGCCGATGTCTACGGGCGGGCCTGGCTGGTATTTGCAGTGCATCTCTGACTGCAGCGTTTGTGCTTTTAACCCTCCTTGCAGGCCTAGCATAGGAGGAGGCACCATAGATGAGTCAACGAATGATGAGTTTGGCCCGGCCCTAGGAGCTATTGATGATTTGATCGGCCGCATGACTGACTTCAGGACGAGGATACAAACTTGGTCAGATGAAATGGATGGTTATATCGTAGATGTTCTATCAAATGATCTGGGCGGGCTTAATCCTATTACTTACAGGTGGACAGATATGAGAGGGGATGGCCGGGTCGTTGTGCAGGCAGGGCTTTTTGCTCTACCCGCTATAGTGACTAGAGAATCCGGCAACTGGTTATCGGGCAAGACTTGCGCGACGCTCGTCGATCATTCTGATTTGAATGGAGACAGGTGTTGGATCAAGGTGACCAAATATCCTCCGTCAAATGTGTCGCTGGGACCGTTAGGAAGATGGAATCCTTTTATGAGAGGCGTGAGCAAGGTTTCAAAGGCGTATTATGCAATCAACTCGGTCGGCATTAAAGCAAAGGATTTATAGGGGGCAGGATATGAGACGCAATACAGTACAAAATTCATTGTTTGGCATCGTGATAAGCGTTCTTTTGATGGGTTGCGTTCCCTTAGATGATGTCTCATTCGCGCGCACAACGATGGAGCTTATGATCAAAGGCAGGTATTCAGCGCGCACAAGGCTTGACTGGCCTGTTTTAAAGATCATGACAGCAGATATAGGCCAGGAGTATTCAAACCTTAAGACAAGTCAGGATAGAGAGAGCTATGAGCAGTCTTTTATCAAAAGTTTCTCTGAGGGCTATAAAAAAGCCGGCGCAAAGGCCTCGGCATTTTTTGGCTGGCGCGCTTTTAGCGGCTACAAAACAAAAGACCCGAACATGACAGTTGTTGCAGCATACGCGCATGATAAAACAACTAATTTGCTTTTTGTAATTTCGCATGAAGGCAGAACAAGGAAGATCGTTGAAATGATCGCAGTGAGGAGACTCGGCAATGCTGATGCAGCTAAGAACCGGTAGGGTAAAAATGGGTATGACAACGCTTGAATATGCTGTTGTGGTATTGGCCATAGTGATCGCGCTTCTGGCTGTGCAGGTTTCTTTAAGGCGGGCTATAAGCTATAAGTGGAGAGAGGCTGCTGATTCTTTTGGATCAGGCAGGCAGTATGAACCCGGGGTTACGACCCCTTAAAAGAGGCGAATATGATAAAGCCTTTGATCTTAATATTATTTTTTGGAGCCACGGTGATCCTGTGCTACCAGTTCGTGCCGATAGTGTGGGATAAGGTCTATGCCTGGCGCGCGCGCGGTGTTGAAATGCAGCGCTCAAGGCTTAAAGAGATGTTTTTAGATATGGATCCGCAGAAACTCTTTATATTAAACGTCGTTTCTCCGACTATTCTATGCCTTGTAGGGTTAGGCGTTACCAGAAGCTTGATAGGCGCTCTGATAGGGTTGGGATTAGGTTTCGCCATACCGGCGCTCGTAGTCAAAAATATGATATTGTCGCGCAAGTCTAAGTTCAGCTCGCAGATAACAGACGGGCTTATGATACTTTCAAGCTGCTTAAAAGGAGGCTTAAGCCTTCTTCAATCAATAGAGGCGCTTGTGGAAGAATTGCCGCCGCCGTTAAGCCAGGAATTTGGGCTTATCTTGCGCGAAAACAAGATGGGCATAGCGCTGGAAGAGTCTTTTGAAAATCTTAACAGGCGTATGCCGTCGGAAGAGCTAAACCTTTTGACTACGTCTATTCTTGTGGCCCGCGAGACAGGCGGCGATATAACACTTTTGTTCGGCAGGCTCATAAGTACCATAAGGGCCAAGATAAAACTAAATGATTCTGTCAAGACCTTAAGCATGCAGGGTAAGATCCAGGGTTTTGTCATGTCGTTTTTGCCCATAGGGTTCGGTATTTTGGTCGTGTCTTTTAACCCTAATTATTTTGATATTATGCTAAGCCATCCTTTGGGCCGCGGGCTCATAGTCTACGCGGTTATATCAGAGGTCATAGGCATGTATATGATCAGGATGTTCAGCAAGGTCAACATATGACATAGAAAATGTCAGGCTTTCCCCATACCATTAAGGGAAAGGCCTGACCCAGAAAGGGTAGTGCCATGTTAGTTTATTTGTCTCAGATATTCATATTCGTAGGCATAGCCGTGCTGCTGGCGAGTTTCTTCTCCTGGTTCTTCGCTACCCAGGAGTTGAGGAAGACTATTAAACGCCGCCTGCGTTACGAGGTCAGCCTGCACGACAGGAAATCCATCTTTGTGCGGGTATTTGACGTATTTGGGCCTCTTAACTATTTTATTGTGCGCCGTTTTGCAAAGAGGGATGTCTTGGAGAACAAACTCTTCGGCGCGCGCGTTGCGCTGACAGTTGAACAGTTCTTTGGCGCGAAAGAGATGATGGCTTTGATCGCCTTATTTTTGGCATTCGGTTTTATGCCGAAAGAAGAGGTTTTAAAGATAGCCATAGCCGGATGCGTAGGATTTTTTATACCCGACATCTGGCTTGATATGAAACAGAAACAGCGCAGGGCCGCGGTGGTGCGTTCTCTGCCGGATACGGTGGACCTGTTGTCGCTGTGCGTGGACGCGGGCCTGGATTTTATCGCGGCAACCAGGTGGATCGTAGAAAAGTCTAAGACCACGGCTTTTATTGAGGAGTTGTCTCTTATGTTGCATGAGATAAAAGTGGGCAAGCCTCGCCGGGAAGCGTTGAAGGACCTGTCAAGGCGCATCAATTCGCCGGACGTGACAGCCTTTGCCAGGACGCTCATACAGGCAGACAGGATGGGAACGCCCATTGCCGAGGCGCTGTCTATTCTTTCAGAAGATACTAGAGAAAGGTTTTTCAGGCGCGCAGAGCGCGAGGCTCTGCAGTCGCCCATGAAGATGTTGATACCTTTGATATTTTTTATCCTGCCTGTGGTGGGCGTCATCGTAGGCGGGCCTATTGCCATACAGTTTATGAGCGGCAATTTATTTGGAGGCGTAGGTAAGTAAATGATAAATTTATGCACGAAA
This sequence comes from Candidatus Omnitrophota bacterium, assembly GCA_043802125.1. Lineage (GTDB taxonomy): Bacteria > Omnitrophota > Gorgyraeia > Velamenicoccales > Velamenicoccaceae > Phelpsiimicrobium. The sequence goes on along the minus strand of JAZDLG010000040.1, from coordinate 3,501 downwards.
TATATAAAAGATTTGGATCGTGTTCTGTGGCGGAATGCGATTCGATACCGAAACATATCCGCTCTAGCCGATGGGCGGAAATCTACGTGGAAAGGGGGATGTAGGTGACAGGCATAAAAACCGAACGTAAAATGTGTTAAATGTGCGCGATAAGTTGTGGGTCAAGTTCGTTGCGTGGTTGATAGTCCTGACTTTTCTGCCTGAGCAGGTAGCATGGGCTGTTGACTACAACTGGCGCGGTGTGCTGAATACGCAGGGTATCTCCCTCGTTAATCCAGCGGCCGTTGCGCAGGATGGGTCTGTCCTCACAAAGGATGAAGCATCCGACAAGCTTATTGCCGACGCTGTAAAAGACGCGCTCGTTCAATTAGCCGGCCAAAATGCTACAGATATCAGGTTCTCTCGTGATGTATCAGTCCGCAGGACGTATCCTTTAAATCTTACGCAAGACAAGGTCAATGAGTTGCACGCCTGGATGCTTGATCCTACACGTAATCTGGTTACGTGCGGCGCCTTAGCCTTGACCGGCCTGTTCAAGCTATTAGGCCAGCAGCTTTCTCCTCTTCAGGTGGCTCACTACGCCCTGCTTATAGACATACTTTCGGACTCATTAGATATTTATACCTATAATAACGAGAAGAAGCTTGAGAGCTCTTTGTATGCCCTTGCTCAAACAGCCAGGTTGTTTGGTGTTGAGCTGAAACCTATCCATATGTCAGGCTTTGACTTAGATAATAAAGAGATTGCAAAAGTGTTAAACAAGTTGATACCATTCATCGCGTTCGTAGATGACGACCATATGGTCCTTGTGAAAGGACTTTCTAAAGAAGGTTTGATAATTGAGGATAATGGCAAGGAGAAAATTTTTGACAGGAAACAAACTCAAGCCCGTTTTTCAGGTTACGGCCTTGCGCTTGCCAACAAGGACCTCCAGGCTATTAACAATATAGAAATATTAGATGACGAAGTAGCCAAAGCCATCCGCGGCACAAAGAGGGAAGTTTATGATACATATAATTTTGATGATTATTTTAAGAAACCGGACAATAGCGATTTAGCTTTATCTCTGGGAATTATGGCTGTGACCTCTCTGATCGGAGCAGGGTATAGCGATGGCGGCCTGACCGCTTCTACTTTTGGCAGTAGCTTTGGTACTGCCCTTGTATCTTCTCAGATAGGCTCCGCTGCTACGAACATCGCCGCAAAGAATTTCGGCTGGAATTCAACAGCGTCTTCACTTTTTGGAGCTGCTGTGGCAGGGGGAGCAGGCGGCCTTGCAGGTCCAGCGCCGCAGCTTAAACCAGATAGTTTTTTTGCAAAACTCGCAGCTGACTATATAGGCACACCAGGTGTTAGTGTTTTGCAGGGCATGATAAAAGGTGTTGCTTCTAACGCAGGCAGCCAGCTTGCTTATAAGTATTTAGGCAGCAATAACAATACTTTTGGAAGAATTGTTGTGCCTGCGTTGGGATCTGCTGTTGGTTATCTCGGAGGACAAGCTGTTGTTGGCCAACTCGGAGTAGATAGTACGCGTAGTTTAAGTGGGGCCGAAGATGGCAAGAGCGGAGATTATGCGAAATATGTCAAAACAGGCCAGCCCACCAATTATGTTCTTATGAGTTCAATGAATTCAGCTCCAAGTAGCGGAGAGTCGCCGTATTCAGATATTATGACCGATATCATTGGAACTGGCGCATCTGAATCTACACAAGCACCGCTTAATTATGTTGAATTAAGTTCAATGAACCAAGCGCCAAACATCGGGAATTTTAATTCCAAATCAGGGGCATGGACAGTCCTCGATTCACAAATGACGCTACCAAAAGACGCAGGCCTAATTGATAGAGCTGCCAATTATCTTGGGTTATTAGGCGCTGTTAATGACGCTGGTTTTAAGAATCAATTCATAAGGGATCTGGTTGGCAAGGCATTTGAAGAGGTAGCTATAAAGAATGAGCTATTCGGCAAGAATACTTTCCAGTATTCCAGGGCACTTGGCTCTGTGGTAGGGTCTGCGGCTGCTGGTGGTTATTTAGGCGGCTCCAGGGAAGATATTATAATGAATGCCGCGCTTAGCGGCGCTTCTTCAGTAATGTTAAACGCCCTGGGCGGGAATTATAAGAGGGACGAAGACGGCGTATTAAGGAATAAATGGGGCATGACAGCAACCCAGATGGCAACACTGAATTATCTGGGCACATCTGTTTTGAAAGCCGGCTATGAGAACAATTTCAACATCGGCCCTGAACATGGCGATCAGTGGGGCAAAGACGGCAAGATTTTTGATACGAGCAAGATGAAATCTTGGTATGACGTATGGAACGCAGTTAACTTGGATGTGAACCCGTCAGCAGACGCTAAAGCCAAAGATGGTTTCTGGACAGCCTTAATAAAAGGAAGCTTGGGAAGAGACGGTGAGCGTCGCGGGGGAATTGTTGACTTGGGCGAATCGCTGGCGACCTTTGGCAAAACCTCTCCTGCGTATTATGGAAAAGATTCCTATCCCGCCTATCAGCAGTATCAATACATAAATCAGGTCCTCCAGATGTCAGGTATCTCCGATTTGAAAGCTAATGTAGATTTTATGATAAAGTCCGGCCAATACACATCTTGGCAGGACTTAGTAGATAGAGGCGGCCTCGGCCGCTTAGGCAGGCCCATTGATAACTGGCTTGTGAGCTACGTGTCTTCCACGCTCCACTCCGCCGCTTCGGACAAGATGGGATCGTTGCTTGGGTATTCTTACAAGATTGTAAATCAAGGTGATAACGAAAAAATCGTGGGCTATGCTAAGGGCGATAGCAAAATTAATGAGATTAAAGCGCAATCTATGGAAGAGGCCAAAAAACCAGGCGCATCATCCTTCGAAGATATTTATGATAGTAAGCTAAAAAGTGAGGTTAATGGCTTAAGCGGTGCTGAATGGGGCAATGTTCCGTGGCTCTATAAGCCCATGGGCGCGCCTGGAACTATAACAGGCTCATTATTTGGCGATAGCGACAAAGGCAGCCCAGCTGTCATGAACTGGGCAATGAAAGACCTCGGCGACCCAGGGACGGTAACAGGATTTATTAAAGATAATACGTGGGGTAATGCGACGACGCCTTCTATATTTGCCAAAGCCATCAATGCAGCCTTTGGAACAAACTATGGCGGCCTTATTTGGCAGACGATCAATCAGCCTTCTGTAGCCCAAGACGTTATTTTCAGCAAAGATTCAAAAAATACCTGGAGTTTCTCCGATGTCTACAACGACTACGCTTTTAAGAACGGCGTAGTTGAAACATCTCACTTAGACAAGGATAAAGAAAAAGCAATTTCGCACGTCGATAGCGAACTCAATAGATTTGACAAGAAATTGGGCGATGTTTTACTTCACAGCGATAACAGATATCTCAGCATAAAAGACGGTGTTGGCAAAGAAAAGGGAGAATCAATAAATAAATGGAGTCTAGACAAACTTACCCAGGATGAAACAAATGTTTACACGCGCATCCTGAA
>JAZDLG010000032.1:0-2270 GCA_043802125.1 Candidatus Omnitrophota bacterium | reverse complement strand
GTTGAATACGTCTGCCCCCCTAAGGTTTCAAAAGCGCTGGATAAGAAATTGCGCGAGATGGCCCTGCGTGCTTATCAGGCCGTGGACTGCCGTGATTTCGGCAGAGTGGATATCCGCGTCGATAAAAAAGGCAATCCTTATGTTTTAGAGGTCAATCCATTACCTTCTTTTTCAACAGAAGATGTTTTTCCTGTTATTGCAAAAGCAGTAGGCACAACATATGATCAGTTGATCCACAGGATTATTGAGGTTGCTTTGCAGCGGTATGGAATGGAATAAACACCCGGCCTTAAAGGAGCGGCCGGTGTTTCACTTTCTGTGAAAGGAGTCTAATCTGGCTACACAAACCATAGAACTTCAACAGCCGCAGGTCATTACGCGCCGGATCCCTAGCGGAGATTTTAGAAAAATTTCCCTATGGAAAGATGTTAGCGATGAAGAGTGGGAAGATTGGCATTGGCAGATTAAAAATAGGATCCACACCTTTGAGCAAATTTCAAAAATATTGATACTAACTCCCGAAGAGGAGGAAGGGATAAAAAAATGTAACGGCCGTTTGGCCATGGCGATCACGCCTTATTGGACGATGCTGATGGACCCAGAGGATCCTAATTGCCCCATCCGCAGGCAAGCCGTCCCTTCAAAAGAAGAATTTTCTTTTGGAAATAATGAATTTGTCGACCCTTGTGCCGAAGACCGCGATTCGCCGGTCAATGGCCTTGTGCACCGTTATCCTGACAGAGTGCTTTTATTAGCCACTGAACAGTGCGCGATGTATTGCAGGCATTGCACGCGAAGAAGGCTGGTTGGCGAGAAGCGAGCCTCTTGCCTTAATTCAAAGACCATTGATGCAGCGGTTGATTATATCAAGTCCAATAAAAAAATCAGGGATGTGCTTATTTCAGGCGGTGACCCCTTAATGTTGGAGGATAGCGACCTTGAAGAGATCTTAAAGAAGGTTTCAAGTATACCTCACGTGGAATTTTTGCGGATCGGCACAAGGGTGCCTGTGACCCTTCCTCAGCGGGTAACAGAGTCCTTGGTCGCCATGCTTAAAAAATATTCGCCTCTGTGGATCAGTATCCACTTTAACCATCCCAGAGAGGTTTCAAAAAGATGCAAACTCGCCTGCGACATGCTTGCCGATAATGGTTTTCCTTTAGGCAGCCAAACAGTGCTCCTTAAAGGGATCAATGACAAACCTTACATTATGAAGAAGCTCATGCATGAGCTTCTAAAAGTAAGGGTGAGGCCTTATTACATCTATCAATGTGATCCGGTTAAAGGCACAGCTCATTTCCGTACGCCGGTGGCCGTTGGTATCAACATTATTGAAAAACTGCGCGGTTTTACTTCAGGCTATGCTGTGCCGACCTATGTGGTGGATGCACCGGGCGGAGGCGGCAAAATCCCCGTTGGCCCTAATTATCTTATCTCTCAGGATAAAGGTAAGCATGTCCTGCGCAACTACAAGAGTAAAATCTACACTTACGTCGAATAACCCGCCTATAGGCTACGGCTAATCCCAGTTGTTAAAGTCCCTGTTTCGCCGACCAAATTTTTAAATTGGCCTGTCTTGGACTTGTTTTCCGCAGGGACGCTCGCCCGCCCCTGCGAGGCGTGGCTCACTCGGATTTTCGACCTCGCTCTCCCAGACATTTAAGTGACGGGGAACCTTGCCCGCTCGGTCAAAAATACGCCCTGCTTGAAAACAAGTCCAAGACAGGCCATTCCGCCTTGACGATTCTTATTTTCTCAATTATAATAGAGCCCTATCTTATTAGAACTCTATACCTTTCAATCTTTGTGGAGCCCATCGGTCTAAAGGCTGAGGCTCCCTCCCGAGTAGAAAACAATATGCATTCATCCCTCGGGCTTCCGCCGCAGGCGGATCCGCCTACGGCGGAAAAGCCCTGGGATTTCTGCGAGGGATTAAAATGGAGTAAACCATGGATAATTTCAAACCCGAGGCCAAGAGAACCGTTGTTTTGGTTTCTCATGCTCAAGCCGGGAAAACTTCCCTTGCTGAAGCCATGCTTTTTGCCGGCGGTGCCATTAGCCGTAAAGGCTCTGTTGCCGAAGGCAATACGGCGAGTGACTTTAATTCGGATGAAATCGAGCGAAAGAACTCCATTAATTCCAGCCTCCTGCATTTAACATGGAAGAATCATTTTATTCAGGTGGTTGATACCCCCGGCTATGCGGATTTTATCGCGGATATGATTACCGGGCTGCGCGCTGTGGATAGCGCTATTCTTCTTGTTGATGCA
>JAZDLG010000008.1:0-17082 GCA_043802125.1 Candidatus Omnitrophota bacterium | reverse complement strand
TTGAAGCGAAGTATTTAAGATATAAAATGTTTGAAATATCTGTTCCGTCAAGCCGTAGTAATTGTACATCGTTGAGTAGCCTACATAGTAATTACCCTTGGGAAAAAGAACCGACGGAATTAAAAACTCATTGACCCTGCTCCCCGCAGGCCCGGACTCTAAGGGCGAGTAATAATAGATGCCCTTAATGATCGGCTTCAGAATGCCCTTCTTTTTTAGTTGATAGATAATCTGGCGCGTCAACAGGGATTGCCCAACAAGCTTGTCAAACTGCTCCTTAGTAATAATTGTTACCTTCTCGTATGAAAGACGAGAAATTACTTCTGTTTCTTTGGGGCCAAAGTATTTTTCCATGGTTTTATTCCATTGTCCTATAGTTTACGATTATCAGTCCTTGAACGATTATCGTAAATTTCTTATACAACAAAAAACTGGGGTTGTCAACAAAAATATCTTAATGAGTAAGAGTGTAAATCCGCGCATCCTTAGTGGACATTTTCATGTCACCCAAAACAGCCTTTTTGACGATCCCGGACGCCTACAGGATACCCCAAAAAACGCCTGTTCACCATCTAGGAACGATTGTTTGCGCCCTTCTGACCATACCCCGGACATAAAAAATCCCTGATCCTATCTTGCCGGATAAAACAAGCAAAGAATCAAGGCGACAAATTGAACAAAACAGTTTGTCTCACTCAAGGTCTACTATTTTGTTCTTGATCGCGTATTTGATGAGATCGCTTGACTTGTGAAGCCCAAGCTTTTTCAAGAGGTTGTTCTTGTAGTTCTCAACGGTCCTTGCGCTTATAAAAAGGCTCTCTGCTATTTCTTTAGCGGTCTTGCCTTCTGCCACAAGGCGCAAGACTTCAGTTTCGCGCTCGCTTAAGATATTTTCTTTTGCCATTTCTTCAGGGCCTTTGGATGCTTTTTCCAATAAGTAGGATGAAGCCTGAGCACTCAAATAAACCTGGCCGGCGGTTATCTTGCGCAAAGCCGGCAGGAGGTCGTCAGCGGCATTCTCTTTGTTTAAGTAGCCCTTAACTCCTGACTTAAGCGCGCGCATGATGTAGGCATCTGCTTTATGCACGCTGATGATCAATATCTTGGTCTTGCGCGACGCGCGCTGGAGCTGATCCAATATCTCAAGGCCGCTCTTCTTTGGCATTGTAATATCAAGCAACAAGATATCCGGCTTTAATGCGCTTACTTTATCAAGCGCTTCCTGGCCGTCGGCAGCTTCTGCCACGACCTCATAATCTTTCTGATTACGCAGGATGTTCTTTATCCCCTCGCGGATGATGTCATGATCGTCCGCGATTAGCACGGTATAAGGCATCTGGTCCTCCAGATATACCGAGGTCCGACCTCGGCTTGATTTAACCTCGGCTTGATTTATTGCAAATCAACCGTTTTAATATCTAAGACCTTGCATAAAAAAAACAGGGTCTTTAAAGTAACATTCTTTGAGCCTTCTTCTATTCTTGAAATATCAGGCTGTTTCATTCCGGCTACGGCGGCTAATCCTTTCTGGCTTAAGCCCTTTCGTATCCTTGTTTCCTTAACCACCCTGCCGATCTTTAAAAACATGGCTGAAGAACTGTCCGGCCGCCTTGTCTTAATACCTGACTTTTGTAGAAGCTGTTCGTATATAGTTTGCCACCAATCGCGAAATTCCGATTCCCTGTATTTATAAAATCTTTTTCCGTAATGATCGAAAAAAGTTCTTTCGGCTTGTCACAGCGAGAAAGAAGGATTGTCATCCGCTGCTTAAATTGAGGATGAGACGGGTCGCAAAGAATAGGTTTAGTTTCTTTAAGCGCCTTTTCGTTTAAACTCCAAAAATATTTAAAAAAAGCCGATCTTTTCATGATCCGAAGAAAATAAATGGTATAGATAATATAGTTTATAATCTATATTGAATATAGCTTATAAACTATAGAAATCTTTTGTCAATATACCAAGGTCCGACCTCGGTATTATACAGGTAGGGTGACTTCCAGCTTAGTGCCCTGGCCGGGCTTTGAATAGACGCGAAGGACTCCGCCGATAAGTTCAATCCTTTCGCGTAGGCCCTGCAGGCCAATTTTTATTTTATCGTCTTTGCGGCGGCCCGGCCGTCTTAAATACTCATCATAATCAAACCCTTTTCCGTCGTCAGAAACGATAAGGGCGACAAGGTCGTCCTTTTTTTCAAGCGATACTTCCACGTTCTTGGCCTCAGAATACTTGGCAATATTAGTCAGCGCCTCCTGGACAACACGGTAAAGGATAAGGCTATGTTCCGGAGAAAGAAGCGCGTCCTGCCCAAGCCTTTCGTAGTTATAGTTATTGCCTGTCATCTCTTTGTATTGAAGGATCAACGCGGCTATGCTCTCAGATAATCCAAGATCGTCTAATTCCGGAGGCCTGAGCAACTCTGATATATTATGCGTCTTATCCATAAGGCCGTCTAATATCTTCTTGGTCTTCTCTATCCGCTCTTTTTGCTCTTTCATCTCAGGCGCAAGGTCCCTTTCTAAAAGTCCTAAATATATCTTTAAAGCGCTTAGGTCCTGCCCCATCTGGTCGTGTATCTGAAGCGATAGGTTATTGCGCTGCTCTTCTTCTACCCTTATGACCTGGCGCCATAATAATTCGCGGTGCTCCTGTTCTCTTTTGCTGCGCCGGTAAATAAGATACGCGGTCTGAGCGCCTAATAAAAGGCCGACCAAAAGAGACCACCAAAGTAGTACAACCGAGCGCCTCTTGCCTGTCTCAGCTACGGCCAACTGATTGTCAATCGCGCTTAAAACTGATTTCTGCAAGGGGTCATCTAAATAAGCATCTATCTGAAAAAGCTTGCCTTCAAAATCCATCAGGTGTTTATTTATGTCGCCTTCGGCCTTATCTATCATGGCTATGATAGTATCGCCGGTCTTACGTAACTCAGTTTCACTTTCGCGCACAATCCGGACCCATTCCCTCTCCTGAGCAAGTTCGGCGTGCAGAGCGTAAAAAGCAAGGTGCTTGTCAAAGTTTGCCGAGGCCAAACGCACAAGGTCCAACTTCTGCGCTACTGAGGCAGCCTCAAGATACTTGGCACTCCGCCAAAACATATAGTTGCGTATACCCATAGCGTACTTGCTATTTGAAGACTTCATCTCAAGCACGGCGTTCTGCATTGGCATATCGGTCTTGGCTAAATAGCTGACAACCGAACTCAAATTCTCTATCTGTCTGATACCGATAAGCCCGACGGCAATGATCAAAAAAAGCAGGCCTAAGAAACCCGCGACCATTCTCCAGTCTATAGTTATGCGTCTTGGCATAATTCATACCTCATTTACTCTTGAGCTTGAAATCGTGCACTAATCACGCACTTCCCAGTGCCCGCCTTTATCAGGGCCGATTCGGCGAATACGACCAGCATCCTTTAGCTTCTTTAAATTCCACTCAACACCGCGTCGGGTTAGACCAGTCTTAACCATAAGCTTCTTCTGCGTAATTTGTGGATTCTCTTTAATTAAAGCCAAAATTTTCTCCACAGTTATCTCCACAGTTTTCTCCACAGTTTTCTGACCACCTGTCTGACCACCGACCTCAAGCCCCTCTCCTTCTTCCCACCTTGGACGATGAAAAGAAACGACAAATCCCGTTTTAACGCGCTTGAATTCAACCTTGATTCCAACGGCAGTGCACTCATCATAAATTCTCTTAAGCCCGCTCGCCCACTTCTCAATATCAGCGGACAAATACATCGTTTCAGCGATCAAGGGATTCCGAAGAATGGAATACCCATCCCCTTTAATAAAATCTTCCGGTGCCAGTTCATCAGGAAAAGTGCCGGGATTATAAATCTCAATTCTGTCTTTAAAAATAGCGACTTCATTGCCCTTTGGATTCGTGTAATCCCTATGACAAAGCGAATTACCAATGGCTTCGGAAAACGCCCTAACTGGGATTTCCGGAATCTCTTTACGACGGCTTTCAGATAAATCAGCGCGCCATTTAATGTGTTCTTGAATATATGCCTCAGCTTGTCGGCGCAAGTTGAAAATGTTGCCCTTAAATTTTTTAATATCAAGAAACGTGATCTTATCCGTACCGGCAAATACAGCGGCTTGGACTTCCATAGAATTATCATTGCAAAAAAGCACCTCCGTCGCTTTGATCAATTTCTCTCCGGGCAACAAGTGCAACTTCTTCAAAGTCGTCTTCACATTCGAATACTTAAAATTAATACGTCCTTCTTCATTCGCTCTACGCATGTAATCTTTAAGTATCCGAATATCAACGTCCTTCAATTGCCGCTCTGAAATCTCGCTTTCCCAAAAAAGTTTCTTCTTGCTTAAAATAAGCGTTTCAATCTTATGAGGACTCAATGCCTTGTTCGATTCCCCGACGCGGATATACGCCCTGCCATAAGCGAAATACGGACTATTGATCCCATGCGCCTCAATAACAACACAATCCTTTCCTTCAATCTGACGTGTTTCGACCTTTGGATAAATTTTCGGCTCTATATTATCCACCACCGCCTGCGTCACATCCTTGATCGTTTTACGACCAACTGTCTGCCCCAAAACCGTACCATCGTCCGCGATCCCAAAATACATCTCTCCTCGGCCGTGCTTATTGAGCATCGCCACAATCGAGATGACGGCTTCTTTAAGCTCAGCGGTTGTTTTTTTAAACTCCATTATCTCGGATTCCCTATATGCCATCGAATCCCCTCTTCTTCAGAGACAATCAATCTTGATAAGTTTTTTGTCTTCCCCTCCTCCTTAAATATAATGAGACAAATCAAGCAGGACAGTTTGTCTCATTGGGGGGATTATTTGTCTAAGTTGGCAAGCCACTCTTTGACGGCTTCAGCGTCATCGGAGTCCGGAGAGAGTTCCAGATAATTGCGGTAATGATACTTGGCATTCTCCCTGTCTTTGAAGTAATCGTCGTAGATGATGCCCAGATTATAATGAGCCTGCGCATTTTTTGGGTTGTAGCCGAGCGCCGTCTTGAATTCCTTGACCGCGGAATCAAAATCCTTGTTCTGCGTATAGACAACGCCGAGATTATAGTGATATCTGGCGGCTTCGGAACTTATTTTGGCCTTCGCCTTGGCAAGCTGGGCCTCGGAAGACAATATCCTCGTCTCATAATTCTGCTGTTTCTTCCTGAAACTCTCTTCAAGCTGTTTAATACTGTCCTTTCCTTCCCTTGCTATGGCAGCAACTTCTTTGCGCAGCTTCTCAAGGTCATCGCCTGCAACCAGTGATATTTCCCTTTCTTTGAGGACGCTCTTCTTCACATCCTCGGCATCTTTTACAGCCTTGTCTTTTTCCTTGGATAACTGGTTCATCTGATCAAGGAGTTTTTGTTTATCGTCTAAGCTCTTATCGCGCTCTTTTTTAACATCTTCTTTCAATTTCTTCATCTCGCCCTGCGCCTCTTCGGCAGTCTTTAAGTTTTCAGTGCGCAGGAGATTATTCTTGTCAGCTTCGCTTTTATAAAGCAGGCCGGCTGCCAAAGCAGCTATGGCGAGGACACCGCTTACAGCTATCGCGATAAATTTCATCATATGGAACTCCCCCGGGCAAGCCCGGGTTATCTGTTAGCCCGCAATATACACTTTGCCGGGCTTGCACATCCAGTGACATCCCGCCAAAGGCGGGAGGTTTGGTGCTCTACTCCAAAGAAGTTTTGGCTTTTTTTGTGAGGACCCCGCGAGCCTTGACCTGCTCTCTTTCGGCATCCACCTTTTCCACATCGCCGGTGATAATATGAGGTGTAATAAAAATTGCTAATTCCGTCTTTATCTTTGCCGAGTCCTTATTGCCGAAAAGCCAGCGAATAACAGGTATCTTTCTTAAGACCGGCATCTCGGCGCGCGTATCGCGCAGCTCTTCTTTCATGAGGCCGGCTATCATGACCATCGCCTTATCCTTGACCTTGACCGTGGTCTCTGCCTGGGACGTCTCAACAACAGGGACTTTACTGCCTAACGGCGAGACCGCAGTCTCCCTGACAGTGCTGACCTCGGGCCTTATCTTCATGATCACAAAATCATCGTCAGTAATAGTAGGCGTAACGTTAAGCTTGACGCCCACATCAACGTAGTTAACGGATTCGGCTGTCGTGGTCGTAACACTGGATTGGCTTTGCGTCTGCGAAAAATAGACTTCCTTGGAACCGATAAGAATGCTCGCTTCCTGGTTATTTACCACAGCGATCCTCGGCCGGGAAAGGATGTTCGTCTTTGCTATGCTGTTCAATGCTTGTATTACTGCGGTAAAATTATTGGCCGTCAGCGTGCCGACGCTCATCTGGCCGTAATTACCAAGTCCTGTCACGGGGAATTTTCCTTTAAAATCAGGGCTGAACTTGCCCCATGCCGCCATTTTAAAAAATTTCTCCCAGTCTATGCCGAACTGCGTCCTGTCATTAAGCGAGATCTGGACTATCTGCGCTTCTATCAAGACCTGCTTAGTCGGAGTGTCAAATGCCTCTATCATCCTTTTTATCTTTTTCATTTTATCCGGCAGGTCGCTTATGGCTATCTTGTTAGTCCTGGCATCCAATTCCACATTGCTTGAACCCGGAGTAAAAACACCCGCAAGCTGGCCTTTTAAGTCTTCAGCCTTGGCGTATTTGAGGTTGAAGATCTGAGTATCATTAGGAGAATCCAGGGTCTTTGTGGTCTTCTCCATCAGGTCCAACACCTCCGGGATGTCAACAAGGATGACGGTGCCGGTGGGTTCGTCAATGATAACTTTGCCGATGTCAGTCTTTAATTGGCCAAGGGCGTTGGAAATATCCTTGGGAGAGGCGTGCTTGAGCGAAAGCATCCTGACCTTACGCGGCTCTTTATATTTTTTGCCGTATAATTGCGTGTACTTTTCCAGCGTCATCACCGTGATGATGTTCTTTTCTTTGACGGCGGCCAGGGAATTCGTTATGAGGATGATGTCAAGCGCGTCCTCAAAGGTGACATTGTTTAAAAAGACATTGACGCGGCCCGTCACTTCTTTGGTGGGCACGATGTTTATATCCATCTTGACGGCGAGTATCTTTAAAAGTTCAACTATATCAACGCCCTTTAGGTCAAGGGATATCTTGCCAGGGCCTGCGTCTGTTATGGTCGCCGCAGGTGCAGTTTCCTCCTGCTGAGGCGCCTCGCCCAACGGCTCGCCCTGCGCCATGACGAAGGAAACACCGGCAACAAAGACGGATAAAATCAAAACGCCCGCGCCCGCATATGCCCCGATGATATGTTTTTTTAGTCTACACATTAAATGAGCCCACAGCTTACGGAGTGAGACAAAGTGTCCAGAACACTTTGTCTCACATCAACTCCACTTCCTGACTATCATAACTCAGAATAACTCTGTCCTTCAAGATATCTTTTACGCGCGCGTCTTTGATCTTGCTGCCTCTGTTCAAAAGATGGGTCTTACCGTCCCTGGAATCTTCAATAATGGCCTGTGGCGCGTCGGACCAGATGATGCCCACGACTTTCAGGCCGTCTATTAAGCTCTTCAATTCAACTTTAGGCTCGGCCTTTTTCGCGGCTGCCTGATCAACGCTTTCAGGCAAGGAAAAAATATTGCGCTGGGTTATCTCCTGAAGATACATGGAGAGCGGATCCAGCTGTCCTAAAGCCATGTCCCCGACTTCCATTTTTTTTGCCAACATCTCAAGGCGCTGGACATTGGTAAGCCTGGGCGCGCCCAGCCAGAAATCCAGTCCCAGATACATCGTCGCCACGCCCGAGAGAAAAACTAAAACAACGCTTGCAGCCTTGAGGTTAAAAAAGGCCTTGAGCTTCTCGCCGTATTTAGCTTTTAATATTTTAAAGTCAATCTTGAAATCAGCGGCCCGGCGCTCGCGCCTCATCCCCCGCACGGCCTCAGGCGGAGACTCAATGATCCTTAAAAGTTTTTCTTCCGGCGTTAAATTCGGGTCGGGCATCAAACGACTTCCTCAGCCACTATTTTACGAACTACGTCGCGGTCTACTACTATCCTGCTCTCCATGACAAGGGCTTTTAGCGCCTTGTGGCACAACATGGCAATCCGCCGGGGGTAACCTTGAGTCACTTGATATATCTCAACGATCGCGTCTTCTTTAAACAAAGGGATGCTGGAGCTATACCCCGCCTGGCGGATACGGAACTCTATCATCTCTTTTGTTTCAACGTCGTCTAAGGGGTTGATGATATACTTCATGCTTATCCTGTCCATTAAGTTCTTCATCTCCCTTATTTTCGGCAAAAGTTCAAGCTGGGCAAGCAGCACAAGCTGCAAGAGCTTGAATTCATTGGTCTCATAATTCAACAGGACGCGCAAGACTTCAAGGGATGTCTGATTTAATTTCTGCGCCTCGTCTACAAGAAGGATAATGGTCTTATTCTCCTGGACGCCTTTAGCAAAGAGGTATTTCTTTATCGCCTCCTTCATGTCCAAAAGAGACGGCTGGGGCTTATCTATCTGTATCTGAAAAGTCCGCAGGAGCGACTCTACAAAGACATCCTCGGTATCATACGTCGGGTCAAGGATCATAAAGAACAACGTGTCTTCGCGCTCTCTTAGCATCTGGAATAATTTACGCGACAACGTAGTCTTGCCCGTGCCCACGTCGCCTAAAATGACACTTAGGCCCCGGCGCAGGCGGATCTCTATCATAAGCCTTGTCAGCGCGGCCTGATGCTCCCGCGACTGATAAAAAAATTCAGGATCAGGGCTGGTGGAAAACGGCTCTTTTTCTAATCCGAGTATCTTAAAATAGCTCATACTGTTACCATTATCTCACTCCTCGTGCCAAAAGACAATCGTTCCCTTGACGAGGTTGACCGTGACCTTAAAAAATCGGACTTTCTTTTTTCCCTGGAGCACTGTTATGTCAAAGCTGACGTAATCAGACGTCGTGCCCAACTGCATGCCTGACAGCAAATTCTGGATCACCTGCTGCTGGACAGGATTTATCCCGTAACTTAACAGCTGCGGAATTATCTCCAGGGGATTAGAAAAATATCTGTCGTCCTCAGTGGCCTCTGTCCCGTCATCGCCGGCCCTGTATTCCCGGATCTTTTTTATGAGGTCTGAGTCCATACCCTGCGCGCCAAAGACATCCGGCTGCGCTGTATTGATGTTAACCAGGCCTAGGCCAAAAACAGTAGTCAGGCCTTTAAGCTGGTCATATATCTCCTGTGTCATGCCGTCTAACAAAAGGAGCTCTTCTTTAACGACTATATTTGCTCCAAAGACCGCGTCAATGAGCTGTGTCTGTCCTGATAATCCCGTCATCCTGCCTAATATTTCTTTAGGGGCAAGGTCTAAGTTGATCTTGCTTTGTTCATCTACCGGGATGATCAATAAGACCTTGTCGCCAAGAGGTATTTCCCTGCTGCGCAGGTCGTAAAGAGTGACGGCCTGGGGTGAGGCGTCATTTGCCAAAAGCACCTTCATAATATCCACTGCTGACTGCGCCAGATAAGGCGAGGTGTCAGACTCGGTAACGAATTTCGCAAGTTTTAATTCCTGTAAAACGCTTGAGGTGGCACCCAAGGCAAGAATAGAAAGGACGGCTATGGCGCCGACAGCCACAAAAAGGATTGCGCCTTTACTGTTGCGCGATCGGTATGGTGATGATCTTCTCAAGGTTTGTTCCGTCCTCTAAGACAACAGCTACTTTAACCGCCGCGGGTATGCCTGCCGCGGTATTATTCCAACTCTCCAAAAATGTATAGTTACCCGTCTGATTATCCGCTCCGTAATAACTCAACGCGAAATCTTTGACCTGTGGTATCACTATACGGGAAAAATTCCCTTCTTCCAGGCCCAGCATCTCCCGGCGGCTGATACCCGAGCGCTTGACGCACTTTTCTTCCGGAAAAAAATCATATGATAGATTGTATATCTTGTTGGCTATGATGCCGGGGAATTCTATATGCGCCTTATCTCCCAAAAACCCTATTGAAGTGTAATTAAAGGTACGCCTTAGTTCTATGGATAATCGCTCAATTGTCAAGACAGCTTTGCGTCCGATAAGATTTGCGCTCGTCGCTCTCTTCCAAACTCTCATACCCATAGAGAACGACTAAAAAAGAGAAACGCCCAGGATGCCGAACAGCGCCAGCACGACCATGGTCTCAACGAATGTGAACGCTTTTTCTGGTGCTCGGTGCCTGGTGTTCGGTGCGATGTTTATCCTTTGCATCTACTCTATCTTCTTCCTCTTGGCGAACCTCGTGACACTCACGTCCTTGACAGCCTTTCCCTGCGCCCAGGAAACGCTAAATATCTCTTCGTTCAGGTTTTCCTGAACGAAGAGACTCTCGTTGCCAAAATCACCGGCCGAAACACCGTCGCGCACAACGTGCGTCCAGTTAAAATTTTCATAAGGAGGCTTGAAAGCCTCTGACCACTCGCCGGATTCGCTGCCGTTGTTTTCTTTTATCAATAAGTCCTCTTCCCAGATCTTGGCGTTAAGAAGAAAACTTGCCGTTATTTTATGCTCAGCCGTGGTCAAGGAAGATACGCACTGGCTGAAAGCGCCCAGTATAAAGACCATACCGACCGCTATCACCGCCACCGCCGCCATTAACTCTACGAGAGTAAAACCAGCCTGTCTTGTTTTATTGTGATTCATTCCAGTTAGCGACTATATCATTGCCGCTCTCAACACCGCTTTTACCCATGGAATACAGGTCATATCCGTCTTCATTGTGTTCTCCCGGATATTTATACACGTAGGCGCGGCCCCACGGGTCTATGGGCTGTTTTTTTAAATAAGGCCCCTTCCAGTTAGTCGCTCCTGAAGGCGCCTTTGTCAGATCGTCTAAACTCGCGGGATATTCTCCGGTGTCCACCTCGTATAGGTCTATGGCGAGCGCGAGATTAGACTCAATGTCTGTCTTGGCAACAGAGCGCCTCGCCTCATCCGAACGACCGGTCAATTTCGGCACTACCATTGCCGCCAGTATGCCAAGGATGATGACCACAAGCATTATCTCAATAAGCGTAAAACCTCTTTTCTTCATATTACCTCCTGGTATAAGAAATTAAACTTTTATCCCTTCAAGGATAACTCTCATGGCCTCAACAAATTCATTTGCGTTGTTTTGCATACTCTCAAGGATTTCGTCTTCAACTTCAACCTCTGTGCCATATTGAAATTCTTCCCTTAATGCCTTGGCATCGCTCCCCATCAACTCGTCAGTTCTTCTTATCATTGCAATATATTTAGGATCAAGCTTGATCTTGTTCATCTTGATAAAATAGTCTATCGTGTTAATCGTACATTCCTGATTTCTTGAGTCATACCCAAGCTTAAACAAAATGGCTAACAACGAATGATACATCGCATAGAAAGCCGCTGAAACAGCCCAATCTCCGAAACCGCCCTTGATGTTATAGTCCACAGCCTTAAGGTTATGCAATGCCTTTTGAATATGATTTTCTGCTTCCCGCATATCCGGCTTGATCTTTCTTAGGCCACGATGCTTTCTTCCGCCAGTTTTGCCTTTTTCAAGACACCAATGAAATTTTCTCTCTGCATTGTCCACTAGACACCCCTCAATATATTAATTACAACATCTTCTCCAAACAATATTACTCCTTTTTTCAGAATATCAACTATGACCCTATCCTGTTTCTTAATGTTACTCTTGAAATCAGCCATTGTCATGAGCAAAGGATTGACTCTTTTAGGCCTTAAATTAGACAACTTCATACAAAAGTCCTCGGCCGCTTTTGATTTTCCTTTATCAATGATAAAAAGAGCATCAACATCTTTTGCGTCTTTACTTTCAAGGATAGAACCAAAGAGAATAATCGCCCTGGTTAATTTTTCCCCCTCTTTCAAATCTTTGGCGTAGATCGCGGCAAGGGAATTTTTTGACAATGACTTATTCCTGCTTTCCATTAGCACAAGCTCGGTAATATTTTCGGCTTCTTTATTCTCAAGATTCAATACGTAGTAAATACCATTTCCTATCTTCTGCGAGACAAGGACACTTTTTTTCTCAAGGGATTTTAATATTTTGTAGGCACTCCCGACGCTTATTTTCAATGCCCTTGATATTTGGTTCACATTAAATCTGTTTGGGATGTTCCTGAAAAGAAACTCTACTATTTTTGTAAGGTTATGGGGGAACATAGCTATTCACTCATATTGAATATTTATTCACTTTTAATGAATATAGAGTATATGAATCTTTACCAAGTGTCAAGCATTTCGGCATTATGCGGTTCATCATTAAACAAACGACACACCGACAACAGTCATCGTGATGTTAAGCTCCGGCGAATCCTCGGCCTTTGGGACCAATACAAGCTTTTCTACGCTGAAGAGTACGGATGAATTATGGAGCGCGTATAAAAAGGTGACTAATTTCTGCATGCTGGCTTCGGCCTTTATATTTATCTGATACTGCTTGGAAAATTTATCGCCCTTGGCGTCCTTTTGCGGCTTCATATCAAGTATGACCAGGCCGGCGTCGCGGCTTATCTTCTCCACCTCTTTCAAGAAGTTTGCCACAGCCTCCTCGTCTGAAAAATCCTGCATTGAAAAATAACTGGCATATTTTCCGTATTCCTTTTCTATCTCATCTTTCTTCTCAATGAGGCTGACCCCCTTCTTAAGCCTGGCCTCCCGGAGTATCACCTCCCCATTGAGCCCGGACAATTTTTGCTGAAATGGCACGAGGATGACCTTTACAACGAGCCAGATCAAAAAAAACCCGCCTATGGCATATCCGAATATGATCTCTCTTTTTTTAAATTCCATCGGGTTACTTCTTTGCTTTCTTCGCGGCCTTTTCTGACTCAACCTGGCAGAATAAGTCAAATTCGTTAGTGTCCTGGCCCTTGACCTTTTTTTTAGTAGTATACCTTGTCTGGACATCCTGAAAATACGGCGAATTCTCTAACGTCGTGATGAATTTAAACACGTCGGACATCTCCTTGGTCCTGCCCTTGACATCCAACTTCTCGTCTTTTAAAAAAGACAGGTTAGTTACGACTATTTCGGAAGGCAGGAGTTTTGAGATCTCATAAAGATAATTTATAGCCGCGGTCTTGGTGTCTAATTTGGATTTGATCCTTTTTATCCTTTCAACCTTTTCGTTGAGGCCCTCGGCCTCCTTGGATATTTTTTTGTACCGAGCGCTCAAAAGCGCTAAGTACGCCTCTTTATTATGCGTCTTCTCAAAATAAATGCCGCAGACTATAAGGATGAAATACATGATGCCTGAGGAAAGGAACAGCATGTCGCGGCTGCGTTCCCGCAAGGTCTTACGGATCTGGGCCTCGGGCAGCACGAAATTTATTTTTTTCCTTACCGTATCCAGGCCCAGGCCCAGGAGCGCTGACAGCGAAACGTTCTGGAATATATCAATGGGTGACTTTGTGACCTCTTTAGCCAGGCTGAGATTTTCCAGCGGCCCCATCACAACAACAGGAAGGTTAAACTCAATCTCTATCATAGAAGCTAATTTTTTAAAATTTTCCACAGCGCCGGAGATGTAGATCTTAGAAGGTTTCTGAAGCACCTCCTCGCCCTGCGAGATCACTATGGTCTGTTTCATCTCGCCTATGAATTTCGGCCATCTGGATTCATCCGCGAGCTGCTCGCTGCCCGAGGTCATAACGCGTGAAAAAAGTATGTTTTCATAGGTAGAGACTACGAAATCCGTGAAACCTGCGTCAATATCCAAAATGATGAAGGCCTCGGTATTTTTAAGATCAGCGGCCTTGGCCGCCTTACAAAGCCATGAGAGTATACCGTCGGAACTCAGCTCTACCCTGTCGGTATAGAGCCCCGCCCTTTCCAAAATGCGGAAAACCTTGCGTATGCTCTCCCTGTGGACGATGGCGAGCATAACCTTGGAATACCCCATCGTGTCCTTGCCTAAGATGCGGTAGCCGTTGACGATCTCTTCTTTGGCATACGGGACTTGGCGGCCGACGTGGAGCTTTATCATATCGTCTATCTCGCCGGGGTTGGCGGAAGGGATGCGCAGGTTACGAAGCGTGACGGCGTTACGGGAAAAAGAAACGATAATGGACTGCGGCTTTTTTATTTTCAGTTCCGTCAGGAAGTCCGAGATAGCCTTGGCCACCGCCTCTTCAGGAAGGTTATTGACGTTTACCGCGGAGAGCGATTTCAAATAATAGGCGTTGATGGCGGATCTAAAAACCGCCATCTTCAACCAGGGATTCCCGATCTCTAAGACAAGCGACGCGTTCATCGGGCTATTTGACGAGCATGTTTATCTGGAATATCGGAAGAAGCATCGCCAAAACAATACCTCCCAGTATCAATCCTAATACCAAAATGATCATCGGCTCTAATAACGAAGTAATGACTTTCAGTTTTGTGTCTGTTTCCTGCGTGTAGATGTTGGCGACTTCGTTCAATACGCCGTCAAGCTTGCCGCCCTCCTCGCCCACAGATATCATCTGCACAAGGAACGGCGGAAAAAAAGTAACCTTCTTCATACTACTGGCTAAAGATGAACCCTCCATAACATCCTTCTTGACCACCTCAAGATCTTTGATGTATACGGCATTTTCTAAGGTCGGTATAGCAACCGCGAGGGCCTGGAACACCGGCAGGCCGGATCTTATCAAAAGCGACAGCGTCCGACAAAACCGCGATAGCGACTGTTTCAAAGCAAGGCCGCCGATGATGGGGATATGGAGCTTGAGCCAATCTAATTGAGCGCGGCCGTTTGTGGTCTTTGACATCTGGACGAGGACTCCAATAAGGATACCCGCGCCCGCGAGTATCATCCACCACGATGTCCTGAAAAACTCGCTGACCTGCAACATTATCTGAGTGGGCAAAGGCAGCTTGTAGTCAAAATCCGTGAATATTGAGCTTAGTTTAGGGATGACAAAACTAAATAGTACGAAAATAACGCATACTCCCACGGATACCATGAGAATAGGATAGGCCATGGCTGTTTTAACGTGCATCTTGAATTCTTCTTCTTTTGATAAATAGCTGTCAAGTTCTTCCAAGACCTCGTCTAAGCGGCCGGACGCCTCTCCTGAACGGATAAGATTGATGTAGATGCTTGGGAAAAAAACTTTATAATGGCTCAAAGCATCGGAAAATGTCGCCCCGTTCTTAATAGATGAGTGGAGGTCAAAAATAAGGTTTTTTAATTTCTCTTTATCAGCCTGGCCGTAAAGGATGCTCAACGACTTCAATAAATCCACCCTTGCTTTCATGAGGCTTTTTAGCTGGCTTGTAAAGACGCCCAAGTCCTTCTGCGTCAGTCTGCGGCCGGTCAAAGCCTTCATCATAGCTTCACCATGCGACCTTGGCGCAACAGCCGATTCAACCAGCGGCGACACTTTTACCGGCGTCAGGCCCATTTCAATAAGCTTGTCCACCGCGTTATCCTGGCTGTCGGCTACGATGATGCCTTCAACGGTCTCGTTAAGATTCTTTTTTGCCATGTACGTATATGTCGGCATATTTTACCTCAATGAGCCCACAACTTACAGCTTGCCCTACCGAAGGTAGGGGAGCGCGTGAACGGTTGCGACGTAAGTTGTATGGGCGAATTGATACTGTGACTGCGAAGCGGTTAGTCATCAGTACCTAATTAGGTTATTTTACAGTATCACTTACCCCATCTCCGTGACGCGCAGGACTTCCTCGGGTGTTGTCAGGCCGTCTTTTATCTTGCCCCAACCTTCGCGCAAAAGCGTCCTTAACCCCATCTCTATGGCTTTTTTCTTTATCTGATGCGCTGTTGCTTTATCTAATATCAACTGCCTGAGCTGTTCGTTGACAAGAAGTATCTCATAGATGGCTATCCTGCCCCTGTATCCGGTGAACTTACAATTCTCGCAGCCCTTGCCTTTGTAGATGTGCGTCGGTTTCTCTATAATCTCAAGCTGTTCTTTGGACTCTTCTTTTTGTTTCATGACGTCTTTGAGCGCGACCTTCTCCTTGCAATCCGGGCATATGGTCCTGACTAAGCGCTGGGCGATAAAAGCCTGGACGGAGGATGCGAGCAAATACGGTTCCATGCCCATATCCACAAGCCTCGTCACGCCGGAAGACGCGTCGTTGGTATGCAATGTAGAAAATACAAGATGGCCCGTAAGAGCTGTCCTGATAGCGAGCTCCGCGGTCTCTAAGTCCCTGACCTCGCCGACCATCATGATATCAGGGTCATGCCGCAGGAGATTCCGCAGGGCGCCGGCGAATGTCAGGCCTATTTTAACGTTAACCTGGAGCTGTGTAACGCCTGTCAGGTCATATTCAATAGGGTCTTCCACGGTGATTATCTTGACATCCGGCTTATTGAGCCTTGACAGAAAAGAATACAGCGTCGTAGTCTTGCCTGACCCGGTCGGGCCGGTAAGAAAGATAATGCCGTGGGGTTTCTGTATAAGCTCTTCAATCATCTCAAGGTCTTTCGGCGATAACCCAAGATCCGCCATGCTAAAAAGCATCTGCGTAGGCAGGACCCTTATTACAAGGTTCTCGCCGTAAAGGGTCGGGATGATGGAGATACGCAGGTCCACGTCCATCTCGCCGAGCTTGACCTTGGCGCGGCCGTCCTGGGGAAGCCTGCGTTCCACGATATCCATATTAGAGATGATCTTGATGCGCGAGGTGATGGCCAGATGAAGCTGCTTGATGGTGTCAGGAACAGGCACATCATAAAGGATGCCGTCTATCCTGTAGCGGACCTTGACGCGGTCACGGTAAGGTTCTATGTGGATGTCAGTGGCGCGCGACTGTATGGCCTCTGCCAAAAGCTGGTTGACGAGCCGGACCACCGAAGCATCCTGCGCCATCTTCTCCGGCGAATCAAGGACAGTCACGCTATCATCCTGCTTTTTAGGCGCCTCATCCTTATTATCCAGTATGCCTTCAACTATGGCAGCACCCAGGCCGTAATACGTCTTAATAGCGGCCATGATCTCTGTCTCAACGGCTAGAACCACCTCCACTTCAAACCCTAAATGGAATTTAATATCTTCCGTCGGCCAGACATCCAGGGGGTTAGAAATAGCAATGGTCAAAAGGTCGCCCCGCAGGGCCAAAGGCATAAACTTATAATGCCACACGAACCGC
>JAZDLG010000028.1:0-7990 GCA_043802125.1 Candidatus Omnitrophota bacterium | reverse complement strand
TTCTCAACTTCAATCTCAAACGCGACATCCCCTTTGCGGTTACTAAGCACGTCTAACCCACACGTATCTTTCAAGATAAAGATATGATTATCTTTGACGAGATACTGCCCCGCAAGACTGAAGCGATGGTTCTTGCCTCCTCCCATAGACACCGCGTATTTTTCAAACATACGATAGAGAGGTGTTGTCTTTCGCGTATCAAGTATGTGAATGCCCTTTGAACGCACCTTCAATACAGCCCTGCGTGTATCGGAAGAAATGCCTGAAAGATAAGAAAGAAAATTCAACGCCACCCTTTCGCATGATAATATTGAACGCGCCCTGCCTTTTAAAAAAACAATAGCCTCGCCCTTTTCAACAGAGTCGCCGTCTTTCTTTTTCGCATTATAAAATATGTTTTTGTCAAAAGCATTAAAGACCTCTTGGCCAATAGATATCCCGCAGACAACTCCTGTCTCTTTTGCGACGATCCTCGCCTCAACCTTCGCCTCCTTCGGGATAAAAGCCAATGTCGTGATATCGCATCTTGCGGCATCTTCGCAAAGAGCTGTTCTAACAAATTTTTTGATCACTTCCTTATTTAAAAGCACCCCTTACCTCCTTTATCCTCTTTAATGACTCTTTTGTTTCTGACATCTTATGCTTCTCGCGCTCCACGACCTCTGTAGGCGCCTTTTTCAAAAATTCTTTGTTTTTCAGCATTTGTTCTTTCTGGGTCAACTGCCTCAGTAGATCTGTGATCTGTTTGTCCACCCTTGCCTTCTCTTTTTCAGGATCTACTAAGCCTTCAAGCAGAAGATATAAGTGGGTATCTTTTTCAACTAAAGCACTTAAACTATTTCTAACCGGTCCTGTTTGTATTGTCACTTCTATCTCTACTGCATTAGCAAGGCTCTTGATCAAACCCAAGACGCTTTCAAACTGCTTTTTCTTATTCTGTGATGTAGAAAGCCTGGCACGCACAGGAACCTGAGGCAAGATATTCAACTCTGCGCGCAAATTCCTTAAAGAAAATACCGTTGAGAATACAAGTTGCATAGACGCAGTAGCGGCCTTGTTATCAAATTCTTTTTTTACAACAGGCCAATTGCTGACTGCTAAAGTTTGCGGCTTTTCCCCGGGCAGTTTTGAGTAGATCTCATCAGTAATGAACGGCATAAAAGGCGAAAGCAGTAAAAGCGACTGCTTTAAGCAATACAAAAGGCATTCTCGGGTATTTCTATCCTCTATGGAGAACTTGGCTATCTCAACATACCAATCGCAGAACTGGTGCCAGAAGAACTCGTATGCGGCATTTACTGCCTCGTTAAACTTAAATGAATCCACGGATCTTGTGACCTTTTTTATCACGTCGTTGAGCGCAGCCAAGATCCATCCATCCTGCACTTTTAAGTTTTTAACGTCAATATTAGCGCCAGTCGAGCCATCTTTTAGGTTCATCATTATAAAACGTGACGCATTCCAGATCTTATTGGCGAAGTTCCTTCCCTGCTCAAATCTCTCCGTAGACAGATAAATATCTGAGCCGCTGGCAGCTGCGCTCATTAGGCTGAACCTCAACGCGTCCGTTCCATATTGCTCTATGATCCCTAATGGGTCAATGCTATTGCCTAGAGACTTTGACATCTTCTTGCCCTCTTCGTCCCTGACCGTGCCGTGAATATAGACAGAAGAAAACGGCTCTTTGCCCATAAACTCATAGCCTGCCATGATCATGCGCGCGACCCAAAAGAAAATGATCTCAGGCGCCGTAACGAGCACTGATGTCGGGTAAAAATATTCCAACTCCTTTTTTCCCTCTTCTGTCCTCTGTCCACTGTCCCCTGTCCTCTGATTTTCAAACGGCCATCCGAACGTTGCAAAAGGCCACAACCACGACGAAAACCAGGTATCCAGCACATCGGGATCCTGCTCTAGGTCAAGGCTGCCGCAATGGGGGCATTTATCAGGCTTAATGCGGGAAACAATAACGCCTTTTTCGGTGTTCAGTGCTCGGTGTTCGGTTTTCGGCGAGAACCGAGAACCAAGAACCGATAACCCATCTTTCATACACTCTTTGCAATAGTAAACAGGCAAGCGGTGCCCCCACCATATCTGGCGCGAAATACACCAATCCCTTATGTTCTCCATCCAGTTCAAATAAACCTTTGTCCAGCGTTTTGGTGTAAATTTGATAGTCCCATTTTTTACCGCTTCCAATGCGGGCTTGGAAAGAGGTTTCATCTTAACGAACCACTGCTTGGAAAGATAGGGCTCAATAATGGTGTGGCAACGATAACAGTGTCCTACCGCGTGCTTATGCTCTTCTGTCTTTACCAGGAGTTTGCGCTCTTTCAGATCCTCCAAGATAGCTTCCCTGGCTTCAAAACGATCCATACCCGCGTATTCTCCCGCATTAGCGTTTAAAACAGCGTTTGGATGCATAATATTGATGAACTCCAGGCCATGCTCTTTGCCAATGGCATAATCATTGGGATCGTGAGCCGGAGTTACCTTGACAGCGCCTGTACCGAATTTCTTGTCTATTGACCTATCCGCGATGATATTTATTTCCCGTTCAACTAACGGCAGGACCAATGTCTTGCCTATTAGATCTTTATACCGCTTATCAGCGGGGTTGACAGCTACTGCCGTATCGCCCAGCATCGTCTCCGGTCTTGTCGTCGCAACAACCACATGGTCAACAATCTTTTTATTTTTTCGTCCTTCGTCCTTCGTCCTTCGTCCATCGGTCTTTTTAAGCGGATACTTGATATAGTAAAGCTTGCCGTCAACATCATGATGAGGCGCTTCTTCATCGGCAAGAGCTGTCTGGCAACGCGGGCACCAGTTAATAATATAATCTCCCTGGTAGATCAGGCCCTTTTCATACAAGCTGACAAAGACTTCCTTGACCGCTTCGGAATAATCCTCGTCCATGGTAAAACGCTCTCTGGGCCAATCGCACGTTGCTCCCAGTTTTTTAAGCTGGTGAATTATGGTTGAACCGTAGCTCTTCTTCCATTCCCAGACGCGCTCTAAAAATTTTTCACGGCCCAAGTCCTGGCGCTTCAAACCATCTTTAGCGATCTGGCGCTCTACAACATTCTGCGTGGCAATGCCGGCGTGGTCCGTGCCGGGCATCCACAGAACCTGGCAACCTTGCATCCTTTTAACACGGATAAGGATATCCTGGATAGTATTGTTAAGGGCATGGCCCATATGAAGAATGCCAGTAACATTTGGCGGCGGGATGACTATTGCATAAGGCTTTTTATCCGATTTTATCGTGGCGTGAAAAAGAGGCGTTTTTGCCCAAAAATTAAACCATTTCTCTTCGACTTCCCTGGAATTGTATTTAGGAGAGAGTTCTTGCATTGCAAAAGATAAACCTCACGAGATCGGTTAATGGGATATTTTGCTCAAATCTATATCGATTCCTTTTGTCCTCAAATAAGGAAACAACTTTTCGTCTTCCTTGCGCGCATGGGGTAAAACAAGTTCTATGATCTCCATCGCTGCCCGGATAAAGCTCTCTTTCACATTTTCATCCTCAAAAGAAAAACCATGCTTTAAAACAATATCCTTTAGGGTATCATAGCTGCTAAAAAAACGGATGTGCTCTATCTGTAACTCGCGGACAATCTGCTTAATTTCAAGTTCTCCAATAACAAGAGCGATACTGAATAAGCGGCTTTCTTCATAATTTATATGGGCAAAAAAAGTTTTTTCAATAAATTTCATGACTTCTTTCACGTTCTCGAAAGACTCTTGGTTGCCAATATAAGGCAATAGTTCACGAAGCACTTCCATCTCTTCAAGAATAACCGGATGCTCACTTTCAACTTTGTCTAATGGACTCTCACCCTTGCTTGTTTTTTCCATATACACCTCCCTGGTAAACCATACTCAATACTTTTAACTGAAGCCCGCCTTCGGCTACGCTTAGGACTTCACCCTTCGACAAGCTTAGGACTTCGCTTTCATATCCTTTAATAACTTATATTCTATGCTGTCCACCAGCGCTTGCCAGGATGCCTCTATGATATTTTCCGATACGCCTACTGTGGTCCAAGAGTCATGCTCGTCCTGCGACTGTATCAAGACGCGCACTTTAGCAGCTGTACCTTCTTTTGTGCCAAGCACCCTGACCTTGAAGTCTGAAAGGTGCATCTTTGAGACAGAAGGGTAAAAACCTTTTAACGCTTTGCGAAGGGCATTATCAAGCGCGTTGACAGGGCCATCGCCCTCGCTGGACGTGTGCTCCCGCGTCTTACCTACTTTTAACTTGATCATCGCTTCGGAATAAAGCTTGCCTTTCTCGCGTTTCTCAACTATCACGCGGAAACCCTCAAGCTCAAAAAATTTTTTATATGTCTTTAAGGCTTTTTTGATAAGGATCTCAAAACTGGCGTCAGCCGATTCAAATTGATAACCCTCGTGCTCAAGGTCCTGTAAAAGTTTTAAGGCTTTTTTGGCTTCCGGAGAATCTTTTTTTAGATCAAGATGAAGCTCTTCGGCCTTTGTCAAAATGGGCGACTTGCCGGCAAGCTCTGAGACCAAGACCCGTCTCTGGTTTCCAACCAGGGACGGATCTACGTGTTCGTAGCTCTTTGTATTCTTTAAAATAGCGTTGATGTGCATGCCGGCCTTATGGGCAAATGCGGACTTTCCGACAAATGGCTGGTTCTCGGCTTGTTTCATATTGCTTATTTCGCTGACATAATGAGAGACTTCAGTTAATTCTTTGAGCCGGTCGTCGCTTATACAATCAATTTTAAGTTTTAATTTCAGGATACCTATGATAGGAATAAGGTCCGCGTTGCCGCAGCGTTCGCCATAACCGTTCATGGTCCCCTGGACCTGGACACAGCCGGATTGGATCGCGGCAATAGAGTTGGCAACAGCCAAGCCAAGATCATTATGCGTGTGGATCCCAAGCGGTATCTTAGCGTGAGACTTTATTTGTCTGATGATATCCACAAGCTGCGACGTCAAAGTGCCGCCGTTCGTATCGCAAAGACAGATGAGCCTGGCTCCGCTCTCTTCTGCTGCCTGTATAGTCTTTTGCGCGTATTCGGGATTAGCCTTATATGCGTCAAAAAAATGCTCCGCGTCATATATGACTTCCATCCCCTCGCTGACAAGGTAGCGTACGGAATCTTTGATCATATCTAAATTTTCCTGGAGGCTCACCTTAAGGACATCTCTGACATGCAGATCCCATGTCTTTCCGAATATAGTAGCGGTTACAGCCCCAGAGTCAACAAGGCTTTTTAAACCATGGTCATCTTTAGCGGCTGACCCTGCCTTACGCGTTGAACCGAAAGCTGCAAGCTTTGCTTTCTTTAAAGGATGCCTTTTAAGCTCGTTGAAAAACATTTTATCTTTTGGATTAGAGCCGGGATAACCCCCTTCAATATAATGTATCCCCAGTTCATCCAATTTTTTAGCTATGCGGGTCTTGTCAAAGACAGAATAAGAAATGCCTTCGGTCTGCGAACCGTCGCGCAACGTCGTATCATATAATTCAATTTTATTCATTTTATCCTCTTTAGATTGACCCGGCCCTTAATGGAATTGGGCCGGTCTAACCCTTTCTGGGTTACTACTCACCCAACCCAAATTTAGCATGAATAGACTTGACCGCTTTTTCCGCGTTTTTCTTGTTGATAATGCAGGATATGCTGATCTCAGACGTCGTGATCATATCTATGTTGATCTTCTTCTCGGCCAAAGCTTCAAACATCTTGGATGCCACACCCGTGTGCGTCTTCATCCCAACGCCTACGATAGAAACGCGGGCTATGTCTTTGTCTTCAATGACACGGCCGCCTTGAATCTTCTTTGTAAATTTCTGCATAATGCTTTTGGTCTTAGATAAGTCGCCTATCGGGACGGTAAAGGAAACGTCCGTGGATCCGGTGCGGCTGACGTTTTGTACTATGGTATCTACGCTTATGCCGTTTTTGGAGATCTCCTTAAAAAGTTTTGCCGCTATTCCGGGCTTATCCGGCACATCGCAGACCGTGATCTTTGCCTCGTTTTTATTTAAAGTAACGCCGCTGACAACAAAATCTTCCATTTTATCCGCCTCCTTTAAAATAAGCGTTCCCTCTGCGTTATTAAAACTTGAACGCACGTGAATAGGTATGTCAAATTTTTTAGCGACTTCAATAGAACGCGCCTGCATTACCTGCGCGCCTAAAGAAGCCATCTCCAGCATCTCATCGTAAGTGATCTGTTTCAACTTCTTAGCACTCCGGACTATCCTGGGATCCGCAGTATAGACACCTTCCACATCGGTGTATATCTCACAGGCTCTTGCGTTCAATGCCTTGGCCAAAGCAACCGCAGTAAGATCAGAACCGCCTCTGCCTAATGTCGTTATATCCTGGTCCTGCGTAACTCCCTGAAAACCGGCCACGATAACGATCTTGGCTTTATTTAATTCCTCTTTAATCCGCTCGGCGCTTATATCCAGGATCTTTGCTTTTGTATGAGTCTTATCCGTCTTTATGCCCACCTGGCCGCCTGTGAAAGAAATGGCGCCGTACCCCAATTTCTCAATAGCCATGGCTAAAAGAGCGCTGGATATCTGCTCGCCTGTTGAAAGAAGCATATCCATCTCGCGTGCCGGCGGTGTATCGGTTATCTTGCCGGCCAGATCTATCAACTCATCCGTAGTATCGCCGAGGGCCGAGACGACCACAGCAAGGCTCCAACCCTTTTTCCTGTAGGATACGACGCGTTTCGCTACCTTTTTAATACGCTCCACGTTTGCCACAGAACTACCGCCGAATTTTTGCACCAAGATTTTCATCTCAGCAAAACCTCCATCAATTGATGCCCCTCAAAAAAAATCTCGCTCTTTTTTGCCTCAGCTTCGCTAAAGACATTAAACCCATTAGAGGCTATCCCCTGCCCCATCATCGCAACGCAGATCTTATCCGTTGTGTGTTTGCGCAACTCTATGGGTGTCGCGTGATCAGGTAAGATCATAAGCCTGAAATCTTTCCTGCCTTTAAAATGATCCAGTATGGTGCCGACGACAAACTTATCAAAACGCTCTATGACCGCTATTTTCATCCTGAGGTCGCCGTTATGGCCCGCTTCATCAGGCGCCTCAACGTGAATAAACAGAAAATCTTTTGTCTCAAGAGCGCGTATACCGGCCTGCGCTTTCCCCAGATAATCCGTATCATAATAACCGGTCGCGCCTTTAACGTTTACGACATCAAGGCCAACGAGTTTCCCTATGCCCTTGATCAAATCTACGGCAGAGATCACAGCGCCCGTCAATCCGAACTTTTCCTTAAAAGACGGCAATGATGGTTTCTGCCCCTGGCCCCAGAGCCAGATCATATTAGCCGGGTTTTCACCCAGATCAACTCTCACCTTGTTTATCTCCTGCGAAGACAATATTGCCTTTGATCTCTCCATGAGCTCAAGAGGCACAAGAGCCCCCTTGCCCTTTGGCAGATATTTTTTTATAGGCTGATTAATGATGTCGTGCGGCGGCACGCACAAAACACCTGCTAAGTCTTCTACATTAAGGCCTTTTAAAACAAGAAGGTGCCTGTAGCTGACGCCCGGATGAAACCTGATCAAATCACTTCCCAAATTCTTATTCAGTTCGCTTATGAACACAGCTGCTTCTTTAGAAGATATATGGCCGGCGCTGTAATCCGCCATCTTCTCGTCTGAAACTGTGACCAGATTGCATCGGAAAGCTATCGCGTCCTTTGGAAGATCAACACCCATATAGGCGGCTTCCAGGGGCGCCCTGCCCGAATAATATTTCTGCGGGTCATAACCCATAATGGATAGATTCGCCACATCTGAAGCCGGGGATAGGCCTGGCGGGATGGTGACGGCTTGCGCCAGAAGGCCGTTTTGCACAACACTGTCCATATAAGGGGTCTGCGCCACCTCAAGCGGCGTCTTGCCTCCCAGCTGTTCTAAAGGCAAGTCAGCCATACCGTCGGGTACTAAAACAATATATTTCATT
>JAZDLG010000088.1:0-4370 GCA_043802125.1 Candidatus Omnitrophota bacterium | reverse complement strand
CGTCTTACTCTTCATCCAGCCCTGATGCGAATTAACACATGGCTCTGCAAGGATGTTTTTTCTAGCCATGCCTATACATCCTTGCACATTAAGCGTCCCAAGCGTCAAAAATTTGTTCTTCGTAAGCCCCAGAGAAACGAGAAATTCGTAAAAGCCTATGTTGGCAATCTGAATTCGGAACGCTTTTTGCTGCTTATGTCCGTACTTTATGCCTATCCTGTTTTTTATTCCCATGGTTTGTTGTGTACTCTCAAAGAATTCGTAGTCCTTTGACGTTATATCGATATGCCTACCATCTTTGGATAAATTCCCATCGGTGATTATGAGCCCAACCAGATACACAGATTTGATCCTTCAATTTTTAGGTCTTTCCGATTTTGAGGCAATTCTTTTACCTCCCGCTTAACTAAATAATTTTGGAGGCGACGAGCGGATTTGAACCGCTGTATAGTGGTTTTGCAGACCACTGCCTTGCCGCTTGGCTACGTCGCCAAAATTTTTTGCTGGCTCGCTCAAGATCTTCGAAAGATACTGAGCAGCGTCGAAGTACAGACTACTGCCTTAAGCCGTTTGGCTATCGCGCCACAAATTTGTCTTGAGGCTATCTCAATAAATTTTTCGCGGAGCTGACAATATCATCAACGTCGCTCATGCGGCCCAGGCCTGCCTTACCGCAAGCCAGCCTGCCTTTGACAGGCCCTATAAAATGATATCCTATTTTTTTCAGCCGCTCTATATTCGCCTGTGTCGTCTTGTGTTGATACATCGCGTCATTCATCGCCGGGGCCAATAAGACAGGCGCCCGTGAAGCCAAAACAGTGCATGTCAATAAGTCGTCGCACAGGCCACAGGCAAGTTTAGCAATGATGTTCGCTGTCGCAGGCGCGATAAGGATAAGGCTTGCGCTATCCGCCAGGGAAACGTGTTCCACGTCCCAGTCGTCCGTAACCTCAAACATGTCCCTGTAGACCTTGTTTGCTGAAAGCATCTGTAACGTCAAGGGTGTAATAAAATGCTCTGCCTCTTTAGTCATGATAACGGTGACGTCGCAGCCTTGCTGCGAAAGCAGGCTTGCGATATCAGCGGCCTTAAAAGCAGCGATACTGCCGCTGACGCCTAAGATGATCTTTTTGTCTTTCTTCATGCCTCTTTTTTCTCCTCTGACATCGCGACCTTGCCCGCCGCAACCTCCAGCATGGCAAGCGTTGTCACCTTGATATCGCTTGGCGCCTCCACCAGCCTCGCCGCCCCTTCGGCGAGCTCCAACGCTCGACGAGAAATAAGCACGACTAACTTATACATGCTCCCGTAACTCTTATCTATAAGCTTTTCCAATGGTACGTAAGACATA
Source organism: Candidatus Omnitrophota bacterium (assembly GCA_043802125.1). Lineage (GTDB taxonomy): Bacteria > Omnitrophota > Gorgyraeia > Velamenicoccales > Velamenicoccaceae > Phelpsiimicrobium. The sequence continues at coordinate 3,019 of JAZDLG010000088.1, read as the reverse complement.
AGTGCCCTCGCATTGTTTTGCCGTAAGTATGGATTTTAATTTTGCCAGCGCCGCTTTAAGGTCATCGTTTACGACGATATAGTCGTAATCCTTCATGAAAGAAAGCTCTATTTTAACACGGCGCAGCCTATTCTCTATATCTTTTTTGCCCTCTGTGGAACGGAGCCTTAGCCTCTCTCTTAAAACTTTCAGTTCAGGAGGCAGCACAAAAATAGAGACCGCCTTCCGGCCCAAAGACTTTCTTAACGAACGCGCGCCCTTGACATCTATGGACAAGAGCAGGTCTTTACCTTCCTTGCCGGCATCTAAAAAGGCTTTTTTCGGCGTCCCGTAATAAAACCCGAATATCTTTTCGCTCTCGTAAAAACCGCCGTCTTCTTTTAGCCTTAAAAAGCTCTCCTCGGAGATCCTCCTGTAATCCCTGCCTTCTTTCTCGCCGAGACGCAATGGCCTTGTCGTGTAAGAAACGGACTTCACCAGGCGCTTGCTCCAGAAGGCATCTTTTAACAGCGCTTCGCAAAGCGTCGTCTTACCTGAGCCCGACGGCCCTGAGATGATCCAGGCCCTGTGGGCCATGTGGGCCATGTTTTTCTTATTCAACATTCTGGACCTGCTCACGGATCTTTTCGATCTGATCTTTCACCATAACGACCTGGTAGGCCACGTGCTTATCCTGGACCTTAGCGCCAAGGGTGTTTATCTCTCTTTGCAATTCCTGGCCGATAAAATCAAGGACCTTGCCTTTTGGGTCTTTAAGCTTGGTGTGTTTTAAGAAACTCTTAAGGTGAAAATCTATGCGCGTTATCTCTTCGGAGACATCGGTGGAACGCAGGAAGCTTTCCAGGTTCTCCGGAGACATCCCTTTCTTGTTCGTTTCAACGACGCTGCGCACCCGCTTCTTGATAATTATCATATGTTGCGAGATGCGCCGGATGCGCCGCGTTAAATCTTCTCCCAGAGCCTCACCTTCGCGGCAACGCATGCCGATAAGTTTTTTAAGCGCCTCTGACAGGGCGGCCTTGATCGCGGACTCCCTTTCGTTTTCCTTTAATTCCTCTCTCCTGTAGTTAAGTACCCCGGGCAGCGACACCAACGACGATATGCTGATGCTATCGGCGAGTTTAAGTTTTTTTCGCATGAGCTCAAAAGCGTGGTAATACTTCATGACAAGCTCCTGGTTGAGCACCACGACTTCGGAAGACTCATTTATATGGGTGACCGAGATATTGACCCTGCCTCTTTTTATCTTTTCCTGTAATTTGGACCGGAACAAAGACTCCAGATAGTCTAAGCTCGGCGGCAGGTGAAAAGATGTTTCAAAATAACGGTGATTTACGCTTTTTAAAGTCACGGTGAACCGCTCACCCTTTTTTTCTACCTGCGCCTGGCCGAACCCCGTCATGCTAATGATCATACCCACTCCCTCTTTTCACGCGTCTCTATGGCAAGCCTTGCCGGGAACAGGTCTACGATTATCTCGTCGGGATCAAACCATAGCTTTATCTCCCGCTCCGCGTCAGACGGATTGGCCGAAACATGGATGACGTTCTCGTAAACGCCGCGCGTAGTTATGCGGCCATAGGAACCGCGTATAGAGACCGAATCAGCCTCTTCGGGATTTGTCGCTCCGGCGAGCGCGCGGCATTTGGCGCTGGCGCCTTCGCCCCAATAGATGAGCGCCATGACCTTGCGACGGTCGTGGAACTCTCCCATAAGGTATTTGAGGACGTCCTCAAAAAATGGTTTATCTTTTAAATGCTCGTAGTGTTGGGCGGCAAGCTCGTGAGAGACGCGCACCATTTTAGCGGCTACGATCTCAAGCTTCGTCTCTGAAAGCCTGGTTAAAATATTGCCTGTCAGGGATTTCTTTAAACCGTCCGGTTTGATGAGTATTAATGTGGCCTCGTTCTCCATAACTCTTCTCCTCTGCGATTTATGCTAGCGTTTTAATAACTTCAATATCCTCTCCCTATCATCAGGAGAATAATATTCAATCACTATTTTGCCTCTTTTTTTAAAGGCAAGCACCTTTACCTTGGTGCCATAAACCTTTTGCAGCTGATTTTCAAGGTCTGCGACATAAAGGTCTTTATCTTTAGGCAGCCTTTTTCTTTTTGCAGAAGTAAATTTTGAGGAAGAAATATAATTCTCTAACTCTCTTACAGACAACGAGTTAGATAAAACTAACTGTGTCAGCCTTATCTGTTGTGGCATGTTGTCTAACCCAAGCAGAGCTTTACCGTGCCCAAGAGAAAGCTTGCCCGCGCTAATGGCTTTCTGGACCTCAAGCGGTAAATTTAATAAACGCAAAATATTTGCTACGGTAGAGCGGTCCTTGCTTACCGATTTTGCTATGTCTTCTTGCGTCAGTGAAAATTCTTTTGTAAGCCGTTGAAAAGCGTGCGCTTCTTCCATCGGGTTTAATTCCTGCCGCTGGATATTCTCAACGATGGACAATACCAGCGCCTCCTGGTCTGAGACATCCCGTATCACGACGGGCACGCGGTTCAATTTCAACTGTTGCGCTGCCCTGAAGCGGCGTTCTCCGGCGATAACCTCAAACTTATCATTGGCTCGCCTTACCAGGATCGGAGCAAGCACTCCCTTCTCTTTTATAGACGCCACGAGCTCAGCAAGCTGCGTCTCATCAAAATCAACGCGCGGCTGAAGGCGGTTGGGCACCATTTTTGAAAGCTCTACGAAAAGAACGCCCTTGTCAGCGCCGGGCTCCGAGGATAAAGGGATCTCTTTTTTTAAAACATCTTCTATGCCGCGGCCGGAAGAAATGAGCGCCGACAATCCCCTGCCCAATGCTTTCTTTTCCATGTTTACCTCGTTTGTGATTTCAAACTGCTTCACCCAGCATCTCTTTGGCCAAGGCGTTATATTTTTGAGCGCCTATTGAATTTTTATCGTACTGGAAAATGGATTTTCCAAAACCCGGCGCTTCCGAAAGCCGTATGCTCCTTGGTATGATCGTTTCAAAGACCTTGTCGCTGAAAAAATTCCTCGCTTCTGT
>JAZDLG010000018.1:0-3393 GCA_043802125.1 Candidatus Omnitrophota bacterium | reverse complement strand
ATCAATGAGAATGTTGATTCTATAATCATGAGTAAAGACTTAGCAGAACTTAAAACGGACGTGCCTTTAGATATCACGCTTGAAAATTTAAAATTCAGGCCGGCGGATAAAGACGCGCTCTGGGAAGTATTCAGCCGCCTTGAGTTCAAGGGTATGTTAAAAACGCTTTCTTCCGAGCGCCTATCCTGCGGCCAGGGGCCGGCTTTGCCGGCTTTAAACATCTCCAAGAAACAGATCAAGGATATCTCTGATCTGCCACAAAACGCGTTTAAGGATGGCGTATTTGCTTTTTTTATGAGCGATGAGGAGCTCTCGGATACTTCTTTGAAAGCGAACATGGCTTTTGATACAAAAGATGTTTATGAGACAGAGGACAAAAAATTATTAAAATCGCTGTTTTTAAGGGCCGGCGTTTTAGCCGTGACCCATGACGTCAAGCGCGCCAAGCATATTTTAAGGCGCTTTTCCATAGAGGAGAAAACCGATCTTTTTGATACGATGATAGCGGCGCATCTTTGCGAATCGTCGCGCTCCAGCCATGATCTTGAGAGCCTGTTATGGGATCACTTGTCTTTACAAGGTGTCAGCCGTTTGGATTATTTAGGCCAAGAATCGCATTTTTTGTTTGAGCTTAAAGGCCGGCTTGAGGCCGCGTTAAAAGAAAAGGAGCTCTACCGGCTTTTTAGCGAAGTAGAGATGCCTCTCTTATATGTCCTGTTTGATATGGAAGAAGCCGGGGTAACCATTGATGAAAAATATCTTTCAGGCTTCTCAAAAGAAATGGATAAAAAACTCGTTAAGCTCGTGGCCTCTATATTTGAGCTGGCAGGTTGTGAGTTCAATATCAATTCGCCCAAACAACTTAGCGAGGTCCTTTTTAATAAGTTAAAACTCCCTGTGGTGAAAAAAACGAAGACCGGCATATCCACGGATGAAGAAGTGCTGACAAAATTGTCAGGCGGCCACGAGCTGCCAAAAATACTCCTGGAATACAGGCAGATATCAAAACTAAAGACCACTTATATTGACGCCCTGCCGGGCCTTATTGATAAAAAGACGCTGCGGCTTCACAGCACGTTCAACCAGACTGTCACTGAGACAGGCCGCTTGAGTTCAAGTAACCCGAATCTGCAGAACATCCCCATTAAGACCGAGTTGGGCCGGCGCATAAGGCAGGCGTTTATCCCGGGCAGCGATTTTGACGGCCTGCTTTCTGCGGACTATTCGCAGATAGAATTGAGGATCTTAGCGCACCTCTCGCAAGACGAGGTGCTTATAGAAGCTTTTAAAAAAGGTGCTGATATCCATCGCTATACCGCTTCTCTGATTTTTGGCTGTTCTGAGCAAGACGTGACTGACGAGATGCGCGAAAATTCAAAGCGCGTAAATTTCGGCATCATCTATGGCATGAGTTCTTATGGCCTGGCCAAGGATTTAGGTTTGGACCCTCAGACAGCCGAGACGTTCATCGCCGAATATTTTTTACGTTACCCGAAGGTCAAGGCTTTTCTGGATAGCCAGATAGACTTCGTAAAGAAAAATGGTTACGTGACTACACTTTTAGGCAGGCGCCGGTATATCCCGGAGATCGCAAACGCTAATTTTGCCGTCCGGCAGTTCGCCGAACGCCAGGCCATCAACGCGCCCATACAGGGTTCTGCCGCGGATCTTATAAAGCTGGCGATGATCAATATACACGGACGTTTGAAAAACAAAAAATTCAAGTCGCGCCTTATTATGCAGGTCCATGACGAGTTGGTCTTTGAATTCGTAAAAGAAGAAAAGGCTGATCTTATATCGTTGGTGCGAGACGGTATGGAGAACGTCGTGGCGCTTAAAGTACCGATTAAAGCGGATATCTATATAGGTAAAAATTGGTTAGACACGCAGGAAGTTGATGAGTCCTTATTCAAAATCAAGGAGATAGCATGAAGATCGCGTTATGCGCAAGCGAGGCTGTGCCGTTCGCAAAGACCGGTGGGTTGGCTGACGTATGCGGCGCACTACCACTGGAATTGGAAGGCCTCGGGCAGGAAGCAGTCATGGTCATGCCGAAATACCAATCGGTCCGGCCGTCGGGTGCGCTTATCAAGCGCCTTGACGAAGATTTTGACGTAACGACCATAGGCGAGAAGACCCGCGTTTATTTTCTTAAGCATGACATGTATTTAAGGGCTGGGTTATATGGCGATGATTTCGGAGACTATCCCGATAACTTAAAGAGGTTTTCATACTTTTGTTCAAAGACGTTAGAGCTTTTTGGCAAAATAGATTTTAAGCCTGACATCATGCACTGCAATGATTGGCAGACATCTCTTATACCTATGTTCATCAAGATCTACCGCGATAGATATTTTCCCAAGGGTTCTAAGCTCCCTAAGTCTTTATTGACCATTCACAACGTCTCATATCAGGGTTTATTCCCAAGGGAAACGATGCCTGAAACAGGCTTAGGTTGGGAGCATTTTTCACTTCTTGGGCTTGAATTTTACGATAAGTTGAATCTCCTGAAAGGCGGAATACAGTACTCTGATATCGTCAATACGGTAAGTGTCACGCATGCCCGCGAGGTCCAGACAAAAGAGTTTGGGTACGGCATGGAAGGCGTTTTGAGCGCGAAAAAAGACCGCTTTTTCGGCATTACGAACGGCATTGATTATAAAGTCTGGAATCCTCAAGGGGATCCCAATATTTTCAAGAATTATTCTTCAGATAACATAGAAGCAAAGACGATCAATAAACTTAAGCTTCAGGTATTGTGCGGTCTCGTTCAGGGCGAAAAGGTGCCTGTCTTTGGCTTTGTCGGCAGGCTCGTGGAACAGAAAGGCATAGACTTGATACTTAAATGTCTTCCAAAGCTCTGCGCTAAGGGCGCGCAGACGATTTTTCTTGGTAAGGGCGAGCCTAAGTATGAGGCGGCTCTGTTTGAGATGGCCAAGGCGTATCCCGGCTTATGTTTTTTCAGTTCGCAATTTGACGACATTTTAGCCCATCGTATTTACGCGGCTTCTGATTTCTTCCTGATGCCGTCGGCATTTGAGCCATGCGGTATCGGCCAGATGATAAGTTTTAAATATGGCGCAGCGCCCATCGTGTATAAGACAGGCGGCCTGGCTGATACGGTCGTTGATTATAATTTAAAAAACGCCAAGGGCAATGGTTTTGTATTTACCTCGCACCAAGCGCCTGAGTTTGAGCTTGCTATCATGAGGGCTCTGGAGCTTTTTTCCGACGCAAAGAAGATGCTGGATTTAAGGAAGCGTATTATGCGCCTTAATTTTTCCTGGAAGGAATCAGCCAAGAAGTACGTAGACCTTTACGAAAAGGCGATGCGGATATGATGATGGTCGGCCTGACTGGCGGTTTTGGCACGGGCAAGACAACGGTCTTATC
>JAZDLG010000010.1:0-10132 GCA_043802125.1 Candidatus Omnitrophota bacterium | reverse complement strand
GCAGAGGCGGCTGACAGCATCGGTTATATTTTTTTCTGTGATCTTTCTCATGCGATTATTATTTTTGTGTTCCGGACTCCCTTGTCACGGTCGTTGTAATACCGCCCCTGGGATTAAACCGCGCCGTTATCTTCGCCCATCGCGGCCGGCACGAATCGACAAGATCATCAAATAGTTTATTAGCAAAATGCTCGTGGAAAATACCTACATTACGATAAAAAACCATATATTCTTTTAAGGACTTTAATTCCACACAGTATTTTGACGGTATATATTCTATCAATATAACGGCAAAATCCGGGAGCCCGGTCTTGGGGCAGATGCAGGTGAATTCCGGAATATCAATGGTTATGACGTATTTTTTGTCAGGATACTGGTTCGACCATACCTCAATAGCCGGCGTCTTTAAGCGGCGTATATGCCCCTGCAACCCCTCGTAAGACATTTTTTTTGTATTCTTCATTTTTTTATTTTATCCCAGCTGCCTTATGCGCTTGCGGTAATATCCTTACGTCGTGTATGCCGTATAATATAAATTCCCTCTTAAAAGACAGCATCTTATCTAACAGTGTCGTACAGCCGTCAGACCAGTTTGGCTGCAGGATAACGGGGATACGTGAATTCGCCTTTCTTATAATGGTGCGCGCCCTAAGGATATCTTCGGGCTCAGTTTCGGACGTCACGACCATTTTCACAAAGACTTCTTTTTTTAAAGCCGCTTTCAAAAAATCCTCGTGCTCAGCCCATAAAGGAACGCCTTTTGTTGATGACGGTAATTTAATGTCCATGGCTATGATATCAACGTCGTCTATTATTTTTTCCAATTCTTGCGGCAAGGTGCCGTTTGTCTCAAGATAGATCTTGTGTCCTAAGGCGCGAATACCCGGCAGGAGATCTTTTAAAAAATCAGCCTGACATAAGGGTTCGCCGCCGGTCAGCGAAATAGTATGGAAGTTGCCATATTTTAAGATCTCGTTTTGAACTTCATCCGGCGTTTTTTCCAGAAAGGCATCCAAAGGAGTATCGCAGAACGCGCACTTTAGGTTGCAGCCAAAAAATCTTACAAAGACCTGTCTTACTCCGGCATAAATACCTTCGCCCTGGACGCTATCAAATATTTCAGCTATCTTTGCCGTTTTCATGATTTGATCAAAGGGTCTTTTGAGCCCGCTTCTTTAAAACCTTTGGCGCGAAAAACACAGCTGTCACATCGGCCGCAAGGTTTCTTGTCACCCATATAACACGACCAGGTCAGCTCATAAGGCACGCCTAATTTTAAACCTAATCTTATGATCTCAGACTTCTTCAAACGCACGAGCGGTGTTTGTATCCTGATACCTTTGCGTTCTGTGCCGCGCTTCGTAGCTAATATGGCTAATCTATTAAACGCCTTAAAGTACGCCGGCCTGCAATCGGGATACCCAGAATAATCCAGGGCATTGGCGCCGATAAAAATGTCCGCGGCTCCTATCGCTTCCGCGTAAGAGATGGCGAAACTTAAAAAGATCGTGTTCCTCGCCGGCACATACGTTGAGGGTATCTCATTGAAAGCCGGCTTGACAGCCGGTTTTATCCCGCCGTTGAAAAGCGGTATCTTAAGCTGCTTATCCAATAGCGACGACCCTTTCCAGGGCAAGGCTATCTTTAGCACCGTAAAACGGCATCGGGCTATGCGCGCGATCCTTTTAGCTGCCCCTAACTCCCTTTTGTGTTGCTGACCATAATCAAAAACAAGGCAAAAAATGTCAAAACCTTGGCGCTTGGCCATATAAAGCGCGGTGGATGAATCCAACCCCCCGGATAAAAGAACAATAGCCTTCTTCATGGCTCATAATACGTGGCAGCGCTGTTTTCCGTCTCCCATACCTTCACCGAGCGCACGATCGTAGGCCCACCCTTTAACCTTTCTTTCATTTTGACATAAATAAGCTTTGCGATATTTTCGGAAGTCGGATTCGCCTTTTTAAAATAAGGCAGGACGTTCAAATATTTGTGGTCAAAAAGCGAAAGGATACTTTTAAGCTTCTCTTTGATGATGGAGAAATCCTCCACCATCCCCGCCTTATCCATCTGTTCGGACCCTAACGACAGCTCTACCTTCCAGTTATGGCCGTGAAGCACCTCACACTTACCCTTGTAACCTTTAAGATTATGGGCGGCGCTAAAATTCATAGTGACGCTGACTTCAAACATTGGTCACCGACCTAACTTCTTTGAGTTCGGAGCCCAGGAACATTTTCGCCACATTCTTGAAGATGGCGACTTCGTCGCTGACGAAATACTCGCGCGCGGCTGCCCTGCGGCCGTTATTTAAAAGCCCCTCCTGCGACAATACATGTTTGACTTCAACTGCCACCTGCTGCGCGGAATCTATTAACTTTACGCCCTTACCCATGATCTCCTGGATCTTGCGCTTGAGCAATGGATAATGCGTGCAACCTAAGATAAGGGTATCTATGCCCTTAGCTTTCAGCGGCAATAAGTATTTTTCTGCGACTTTGCTTGTGATACCGTCATTCAACCACCCTTCTTCAACAATAGGGACGAACATAGGGCAAGACTGACTGTAGACTTTAATGCCGTGGCTCAATCTTTTTATCTCTTCTTCATAGGCGCGGCTGTTGATGGTCGCGCGGGTGCCGATAACGCCTATCTTACCGTTCTTCGTCGCGTAGACCGCTTCTTTAACCCCCGGCATGATGACGCCAAGGATGGGTATCTTAAAATGCTTACGGATAATCGGAAGCGCTAAGCTTGATGAAGTATTACACGCCACTACGATCATCTTCACGTCTTTTTGAAGGAGAAAAAGCGTATTTTCCAGAGAAAATTTGATGATAGTCTCCTTGGATTTTATCCCGTAAGGCACGCGCGCCGTATCGCCGAAGTAAACGATATTTTCATACGGCAGGAGCTTAATGACTTCCTTGACAACGGTCAACCCGCCTATGCCGGAATCAAATATCCCGATCGGTTTATCCACGTTTATTTCCTCCGCTGAATACCCTATAGCTTACTGTGAGGATGAAAGCGTAGGGAATGAAGTAAAGTATAAAAACTTTAAGTATACCCTGCGGTTTGCCGCAGGGAGCTTCATTTCCTTCCTTCAGAATAATTCTTAAAATCCATGATGCCTGCGGCGATGGCTTCAGCCATGCGGCCGCGATATTCCCCGTCGCGCAGTTTCCTCTCGCCTTCTTTACTAGATATATATCCGATCTCAACTAAAACAGCCGGCATCTTAGTCCCCTTCAAAACAACAAAAGGAGCTCCTTTAACACCGAGCAACTTCAACTCCATCTTTTTAGAGACGGCAGCGCCTATATAACGCGCCAATTCAATAGATTCTTTCCTGTTCTCGGTATAGATCATATCCCAAACTATAGCTTTTAAGAAAAGCATGGAGCTTGAGAATGAAGGAGCAGCAATCCCTTCCGGGGCATTCTCGGCCGCGGCCAAAGCCCTCGCGTCATCATCCACAGCTTCGGTCAAATAATATACTTCAAAACCCTCTATCCATCTAGAACGATTGGCGTTAGCATGGATGCTTACAAATAGGTCCGCTTTTTTTCGGTTGGCGAAAGAAGGCCTTTCCTGCAGCGCGACGAACCGATCTTCAGAGCGCGTCAAATAGACCTTCATGCCGCAGCGCTCCAACTCCTGTTTGACGCGTTGTGCCATGTCTAAAACCACACCTTTTTCCTTTAGGCCCTGCTTACCTATGGCGCCGGGGTCCTTGCCGCCGTGGCCTGCGTCCAACACCACCGACTCAACTGAACGTAAATACAAAGCTCCCGGTTGTTTAGCAGGGAATTTGCAAACAGGCATTTCAATAAGATACTTCCTGACATCTACAGGCGCATATATAACACTGTCCCTTATCTCAACAGGGCCCGGCAGATGCGTGACAATATTATTGCTGACAACCACGTCGCTGCCTATAAGAAGCTTCACTTCCTTGGCATCTTTCTTTAAAATGATCTGCTGGCTTAATGGGTCATAATCCCAGGCGACACCTTCCTTATCACACATATGGACCAGGGCAAAATAAGCGCTTTCATGAAAATTGACGGTCTCGTAAGGAAACCTCTCTGTCGCGATAGGCACTGTGGCGCACCCGGCAAACAATAAAGCGCTTAAAAAATATACAATAGATCTTCTCAAACCCTTGACCTTCCTATTTTTGTGTGGGCTCATTTAAATGCATCGCCAAAGATGCCCAACTTGTTGTCTAAGCTCAGGCTCCTGTAAATACACATGACGTAATGCAGGAACCATCCAAAAGATCCGCTCACCCTGAAAATAAGGACCTTGCCGCAAGCCTTTCTGTTAGCCATAGGCACCAAAAAACCAAGGTCTACGGGACGGTATTTTGCTGACTTCTTTACGCCTTTGACTTCTTTAAGGATATTGGCAACGGCTACCCTGGCTTGCGCTACGGAAAACTGGACCGCCATGCGCAAAACAGAGTTACCGTGCTTAAAAGCGGCTGCGTCTCCTACGGCAAAACAACGGTCGCTAAACATCATGTGTTCATTGACGCTCAATCGCCCTTGTTTGTCTTTTTCAAATTTCAGATCCCTCACAAAAGGAGGCGTCACAACGCCGGCTGCCCAGACCAGAATGTAGTCCTCAAATATCATCCCGTTAGAAAGTTTGACACGCTGGTCTGAGACTTCTTCTATTGAACACTCCGTGTAGGCGTTGACGCGAAGCCTGGAGAGATTGACACGGCAATAATCCCTCATCCACTCAGGCAGCGAGCTCAAAATATCCTCGGCTCGCTCTATCACGTTTATGCTGTATTTCTTTATCCTCTTGCGCCTTAACAAAAAAGCCAGAGAAGTCGCGATCTCAATGCCTGTATAGCCGCCACCGACAATAATGATCTTTTTGTTAGGATATGTGGTAACGACGTTCTGTAAAACAATAGCATCTTCTGCCGTATCAAGCTTCAATGAACGGCGCTGGACGTCATCCATACCGTAGAAATTCGTGACAGATCCGCAGGCTATTACCAAAAACTCATAGCACAAAACGCCGCCGTTCTTTAAAAATACCTCGTTAGAGTCGATATCGACTCTAACGAATTCATCCGGCTCCAAGTTAACGCGCAATGACTCAAGGTGGTCAGCCAGGTCCAAAACGGCGTTCTTCTTTTGGATACGGCCGCCTACAACATCAGGCAAAACTGGAAGAAAATCAAACGTCTTTTTGGCATCAACAACAATGACGTGCCTGTTGCTCAACTTGGATCGTTGCTTAGAGAGCAGGCGGGCCGCTTCCAAACCCGCGAAACCACCGCCTATAATAACAATGTCGCCATCTATCATAAGCCATATCATAGTATAAGTATGGGTTGTTTTCAAGGTGTAAATCTATTGAGAAAAAAGGCCTTTTATGATACCATAAGCCACGTGATAAATGCTTATATAAAAAAGATCAATGCCGCCCTCAGAGACTTCTTAAGCGATGCTAACAGGCGCTATTCGCTCGGTATCATATCGGACGCGCTCTTGCGCTACAGCAAAGATTTCATCCTCCGCAAAGGCAAGCGCATACGCCCGCTCCTATTCGTCTTGAGTTATAAGGGCTACACCAAAAGAACCTCCTATTCGGACCGCCGGCTCTTTACCTCTGCAGCCTCCATAGAGCTCCTGCACGATTTCATGCTCATCCACGATGATGTAATAGATAATTCAGACCTGCGCCGAGGAAAACCCACCCTGCATAAGATCTTTGACCGCAACATACGGCTGCCTGACAAGGCCAAGGTAGGCGCGTCGCTGGCCATAGTTGCCGGAGATATACTCTTTGCCCTTGCGATTGAATCAATACTCTCTATTGATGAAGGTATGGAGAAAAAAGAAAAGGCCTTAAGGAACCTGGTTCAGGCAGCAGCCTACACAGGCGCAGGGGAATTCATTGACGTAGTCTTCGGACATAAGACCATAGACCAGCTGTCAGAACATGACATATTCCTGACATACACGCTAAAGACCGCTAAATACACATTTGAATGCCCTCTTTTGATGGGAGCTATTCTTGCCGGAGCGCCTAGCCAAGAGCTTAAGAAACTCTCGCAATTAGGCCTCGCTGCAGGCCAGGCCTTTCAGATCTACGACGACTTCCTTGACCTGTTCGCCTCAGAGAGGACAATAGGCAAACCCGTATTGACAGACCTCGCCGAATCAAAAAAGACGCTTTTGGTATTTAAGGCGTACAAGAATTCAGGGCGGAATGAAAAAAAGCGTTTTAGGGAGATCTTTGAGAAAAATGCAAAAACACTCTCGGACTTAGATGACCTAAGACGTATCATAGTTAAAAGCGGCTCTTACGACTATTGCCTGGAAAAAATGTCATCCCTGCAAGAAAAAGCAACGCGCCTGTGCGGCAGTCTAAAAATAAAAAAGGCATATAAGAAAGCGCTTGAATACGTGATCTTCAAACTTTCACCTTCCAACATGCCTTTCAAACTCTAACTTTAAGCGTAGCTTATGCCACACTCTGCAAAAATAACAACTCGCTTGACCCGCTATATTCTATCTTTTTGACTCTCCAGCTCTTGTCTTCTTTGGCGAATCCAAATTCTATCTTGCCGGAATCGTAATATAGTTTTTCATCGCCTATCTTACTGAAGTAACATATAAACCAGACTTGGCCTTCGGCCTCGGTTCCCCTGGCCTTGACTTTTAATTTTTTAACAACGACCTTGAAATCTTTGAAATCTTTGAAAATTTCCGAAAGAAACTTCAAGACCGCCGCCTTATTATTGCCGAATGTATCCTCATAGGCATCCGAGATCAACGGCGCGCACTTGGCGATATCCTTCTTTTCAAACGCGACTATGCCCGCGTAGACCGCGCGCCTGACGCGCGACTCATCATTATCGGAGAAAGCCCTTATCAGCGCGTACGCGAAAATGGCGCCTAAAGCAACACATAAGATAACTAACAATTGTTTTTTTGATCCCATAATGCCTTACTAATACGAAGTGGATTACCACCGACAAAGTCGGTAGCTTCTTAAAAGAAAAAATTGGTTGGGCGTAGGCGACTTCAAAGGAGAGCATAAAATTCGGCGGCGTTCTTTAAGCGCAAAAATGCACTGTTTGAGCTGTTTCCATTATGTCTTACTCCAAGGCGAGTTGTGCATTTTTAGCCGAATTTTGTGCGGTGCGTAAGCACTCCTTTGACTGGAGCCAGAGCCTAAGCAATTTTTTCAAAGAACAATAAACTACCAACTTTGTCGGTGGTTTAAGTAAGTAATTAACGGCTGATCTTTAGAATCTGATAGGTCAAAATACCTGCCGGCACGCTTATCTCTACAACGTCGCCTTCCTTACGGCCCATCAGAGCTTTTCCTATAGGGGATTCCATGGAAATCTTGTTCTGCGCGTAATCAGCTTCCGGCGGCGAAACCATCACGTACTCCACGACTTCTTCGGTATCTTTATCCAGCAGTTTGACAAGCGCGCCGACATAGACTTTATCGGTGGGTATATTCTCGTGTTCTATGATCCTGGCGCGGGAAAGCTTATCTTCCAATTCGGCGATCTTTTTTTCAAGATGTGCCTGCGCCTCTTTGGCCGCGTCGTATTCGGCGTTCTCCGAAAGGTCGCCCATCTGCCTGGCTTTTTCAAGTTGCCTGGCTACTTCTCTTCTCTTAACTTTTTTTAAATGATCAAGCTCGTCTTTTAACTTCTCAAAACCCTTTTGAGTCAGGAAAACATCGCCTATGCTCATTTATCGCGCCCCCTGAAAAATATGTTTCAACCGCTGGGGCGACACAATGATCTCTACCCTGCGATTCAGGCTCCTGCCTTCTTTAGTATCGTTAGATGTTCGCGGCCTGTAGCGGCCGAACCCCGAGGCGGATAACCTTAACGGGTCCATGCCTTTCTTCACCGTAAAATAATCCACAACGCTTAAAGCGCGCGCGAATGAAAAATCCCAGTCTGATTTCCATTCAAAAACCGCCAGGGACTGATTATCAGTATGCCCTTCTATATAAAGGTAATTATCCGGGAACTCAACTTTGCAAACCTCAAATACCTTGTCTAAAAACGCCTTGCCTTCATCGCTTAAGGCGTCACTGCCTGAAATGAACAACTCTTCCGCGGAGGCCGTGATCACCAGGCCGCGATCCGTGATGCGGATCCAGGCTTCTTTCTTGGCAATATCATCCGAAAATTCTTTCTCAAATATATCCAGGGCTTCAATAAATCTTCCGGTATCAATATCCTGAGATTTCTTATAAAGCACAAGCTCCCTTTTGAGGGTCAGATTCTCCTTTTTGGCCGCCTCAAATTTAGCCGAAACCAAGCTCAATTGTTTCTTGATGTCAGATATGTCCGAGACAAGGATCCGGCCTTTGCCGGACGCGCAACCCGCAAAGCAAAACAATAGGATAAGCACTGCAATTTTAAGCTTCATCTTTATTAAAAACAAACTATCCGGCGGAAGAGCTTGCGCCTGGCCTCAATTGCCTTTAGCGTGACCTTGGAACTACGCTCAACGCCAAACCCCTCCACATTAAAAGATGCCATGACAATACCATACGTCACGGCTTTCTTTAGAGCCGGGCCTGTGATCTTCTTTACTCTTGTCAAATAACCCATAAAACCGCCGGCAAAAGTATCTCCGGCGCCTGTCGGGTCCACGACTTTTTCTACCGGATAAGCCGGCAGAGAGAAGATAAAATCATCGCTGTATACCAATATCCCGTGTTCGCCCTTCTTAATAATTATAACGGGCGGGCCCATACGGCGCAAACGCTTTGCCGCTTTTAAAAGATGCGTCTCGCCGGAAAGACTGCGCGCCTCGGCATCATTAGCGACATATATATCTACTCTTTTCATCAGTTTTAGAAGAGAGCTTTTCTTATGGTCTATCCAGTAATTCATACTGTCTAACCCCACCAACCGCGGGTTACGCATTTTAGAAAGAAGCGCGAGCTGCAGATCAGGGTCTACGTTGGCTAAAAATATATTTTTTATCGCCTTTTGATGTTCGGCGACTTTAGGCTTAAAGATAGATAGAACGCCTAATTCCGTGCCTAATGTCAAAGCTGAATTCAGGTCTCCTGTATATTCGCCTTTCCACCGAAACGTCCTGCCCGGCTCTATTACGAACGACGTCAAAATAACGTTTTTCCCGCTCAAAAATTCAATGTATTTCTTAGGAAAATCACATCCAACTATAGCCACGAGATCTATCCTGGTAAAAAAAGAAGCGCTCATTGAAAAATGAACCGCAGAACCGCCAAGCATCTCATGGCGCAAGCCGGACGGCGTCTTCACCGTATCCAATGCCGCTGTCCCTAAGACAAGCAAGCTCACTTTTGGCCTCGCTTTTTTATATTGTTTTTCTTCTTCCCGTAATGACAAAGCCTATGGTAATAAGGCGCTTTTTTTCCGCCCTCAAGAGGGAACTCTTCACAGAAACGCGGCCTGATCTCGTAAATGACACAGCGGTTTTGTTTATTTTGAAAAACACAGCTCCTATTCCGAAGAACAGTGCTGAATTTGTAGCCCGACGGGAATCTTTTATCCCTTCCTAAATATTTAAACCACGGCCGGGGTATATCTAAAGACTCTTCCAGGATGCGTCCGACCTCCCAAAGGTCCGCCTCAACGCCTTCCTTGCAGCACACCCCATGCCCGCAAATTTTACAAACGACTTCATTAGCCAATCTTTACCTCCGCGTAATCCCTGTCGCCTGCATTCATCATGCTTATTTTCGTAGGCACAATCAATATCAGGACAAAATTCGGGTCGTCGCTCCCTGAAAAAAACTGCCTCAGCATCATCTGTTTATTCCACAATTCTTCCTTTAAAGCCATATCCTGGCTTATGATCGCTTTGCCCTCTATGCGGCAATGGCTTAATTTGCGGTCCACAAAACAAATCTCTACTTTCGGATTTTTTGCGATCTGGCCGACCTTTTTGGTATGCGGGAAAGTAGCCGCTAAAAGAGTGCCGTCATCCCTTAAAATAGGCATCATCGCGCGCACGCGCGGCTGGTCTGCGTCGCACGTAGCCAAATACCCCATACCCGCGTCCAAAACCATCTGCTTGATCACGTCTAAAGACATAACATCCTCCTCGCCAGCGTATTGCTTTAAGCCCGA
>JAZDLG010000081.1:0-10686 GCA_043802125.1 Candidatus Omnitrophota bacterium | reverse complement strand
TCGCGCAAAGACGCCAGAGATACCGCCATTCATGAAACCAAGCGTTGATACGCAAAGGTGGCGAGATTATTTCGGATACGATGTCAATCAGGCAGCTTCTGAATTTTGCGATCAGCCGCAGGAAGAAGCCGCTCTGATCGCCGATGTTTTAGGAGTCGCCTACTTTTCTGATGTTGTCTCGCGCCTTGAAACAGACGCCGCCGCCTGTTTATTAAAAAACCTTCCGGGAGCTTCCGCTCAAGAAATTTTACTCCGTATAGCCGGCGACAAAGCAGGACTGCTCAGGGAAATTTTGTCTTATGCGCCGGGCACAGCCGGAGCGCTGATGGCCAAAGAGGTCTTGTCCGTACCCGCGGATTCCAGTATCGGCTCTACTATAATCTACCTTCAATCATTGGCGCAGGATAAAAAGGGGAAGGTCTCTTACATCTATGTCGTAGACAAAAACAGACGGCTTCAAGGCGTCATACAGGTCAGAGACCTTATTTTTTACTCTCCGGAAAAACCGGTCAAGGATATTATAAAAAGTCCTGTGGTCCAGGTGGAGACAGGAATGTCCCAGCTTGACGTAGCGCGCCTTCTCCAGAGGCATCGCTATTTAGGCTTACCCGTTGTTGATAAAGAACAGAGGCTTGTCGGCATCATAAGCGCTGATACAGCGATGAAGGTCTTTGAAAGTGAAGCTGTGGACGATCTCTCTAAGGTCGTTGGCACGAGCTCCGAGGAATTCAAGACGCTTTCAGTAAGGAAGATCATAGCGCTCCGGCTGCCGTGGCTTTTTGTCAATATAGTTAGCGGCCTGGCATGCGCTTATATAGTAGGTTTATTCCACAGAGATTTTCAGACGGTGGCCACCCTCTTTCTTTTTGTGCCGATAATATTAGGGCTTTCTGAGAGTATGGGTATTCAGGGAGCGACCATTGTTGTAAGAAATATAGCCATGGGCCGTGTCTCGTTCAAACATCTTGGCGAGCTTTTTGTCAGGGAGGCCTTAGCCGGAGTTTTTATCGGTTGTGTCTGCGGCATGCTGGTTGGCTCAATAGCGTCCTTCTGGAAAGCGGACCGTTTAATAGGTGTCGCCATGACGGTTTCTATGACGGCAGCCATAATTATCTCGGCTTTGCTGGGCTTAGCGCTGCCCATGTTGTTCAAGCGCGTTAAAATTGACCCGGCTATCGCGTCGGGCCCGTTAGTATTGGCTATTTGCGATATTCAAACGTTAGCTATATATTTTAGTTTATCCAGCCTTATCCTTAGGGCGCGTTGAAAATAGTAGCTTGACAGGGCATTTTTTTAGCTTTAGAATATTGGAAATTTTTTAATAAACCTATGGAGGGTTAGATGTGGAGTATGACGAATGTTACTTTTTTTGAGACGTTCTCCATCTGGAGCGTCTTAGGTATAGCCATCCTGGGTTTAGGGTATGCTTTTTTGCTGCGCACTCAGATCATGCGCCAGGACAAGGGCACGCGAGAGATGCAGGATATCTGGAACGCTATCCGCACCGGAGCTGACACGTATTTAAGCCGCCAGCTAAAGACTATTTTACCGCTGATCATTCTGCTTACCGGAGTTTTGTTCTTCTCGGTCTATATAATACCCCCTACAGAAGAAGCTATGCAGCGTTTTACAGGCCTGAGCCCTGACAGGGTGCGTTTTATAGTCGGCATCGGCCGCGCCGCGGCTTTTGTCATAGGTTCTGTTTTTTCGCTTATCGTAGGGCAGTTCGGTATGCGCATGGCAGTTGAAGGCAATGTCCGCGTGGCATCAGCCGCGCGCCGGAGTTTTTCAGACTCTTTAAAGATAGCTTACCGCACCGGCACCATCACCGGCATGTTGACTGACGGCTTAGGGCTTCTCGGCGGGACTATGATCTTTATTATCTTCGGCGTAGCATCTCCTGACGTGCTTTTAGGTTTTGGTTTCGGCGGCACGTTGGTCGCGCTTTTCATGCGCGTGGGCGGCGGCATTTATACAAAAGCTGCTGACGTGGGCGCGGACCTCGTAGGCAAGGTTGAAAAAAATATCCCTGAAGACGACCCGCGCAACGCGGCGGTAGTCGCGGATCTTGTAGGCGACAATGTAGGTGACTGCGCGGGTATGGCAGCGGATATTTTTGAATCTTATGAAGTAACTATCGTCTCAGGCCTTATATTAGGTTTAGCGCTTGTTTCCATTACTCACGAACTTAAGTGGATAATATTCCCCCTTCTTGTCCGCGGCATAGGAGTGATTTCTTCCATCATCGGCACTTACCTTGTTAAGGGCTCTAAAGATGAAAAAAAGAATGACGCCTTTGCAGCCATCAACCGCGGTTTTTATACCTCCGCGGCTATTTCCATAGTTTCTTTCATGTTTTTGGCGCACTATTATATGCATGAATGGCGGGCATTTTTTTCCGTCGGCATGGGTATTGTTTTGGCTATAGTCATTGATGAACTTACCAAGTATTTCACCCATACAGCGCATGCCCCTGTCAAAGAGATAGCTTCTGCTTCGCAAACGGGTTCAGCAACACTTCTTTTAAAAGGCCTTGCTGTGGGGTTTGAGGCAACGGTCTGGCAGATCATTGTTATCGCCATGACCATTATGGCGGCAGTATTGATCTATTGGGGCCAGCCGGTTGTTTTCGTGCTCTATGGAGTTGCTATGACAGGCATAGGCATGTTGACCCTGACAGGCAATAACGTGGCAATGGATTCCTTCGGGCCTATTGCTGATAATGCCAACGGTATCGGCGAGATGGCGCATATGGAACCAAAGGCGCGCCAGATCATGGCAGATCTTGACGCGGTAGGCAACACCACCAAAGCCATCACCAAGGGCGTTGCCATAGGCTCAGCTGTCATTGCAGCTGTATCGCTTTTTGGTTCCTTTATGACCGATGCGGCAAAGGTCCAGGCCCAGATGGGAGTGGCTGAGGCTCTTCGTCTTGCTACTACAGGCATACGCATTTCCGAACCTGTGGTATTTATCGGCCTTTTGATAGGCGGCGCTGTTCCATGGCTCTTTTCTTCGCTGACCATTAACGCGGTTACCCGGGCCGCTTCTTTGATCGTTGAAGAGGTGCGCAGGCAATTCCGTATTCCCGGCCTTATGGAGGGCAAGGTCAAGCCGGATTATAAAAAGGCGGTTGATATTTGCACAGTGGCCGCGCAAAAAGAACTTGTCAGTTTGGCGTTGATAGCTATATTAAGCCCGCTCCTTATAGGTATGTTGTTAAAAGTTGAAGGCCTCGGCGGATTTCTGGCAGGTGTCATAGTCTCCGGCCAGCTCTTGGCTGTGTTTATGGCCACGACCGGCGGCGCCTGGGATAATGCCAAAAAGACCATTGAAGACGGACTTTACGGCGGTAAAGGTTCAGAAGCCCACAAGGCTGCTGTTGTCGGCGATACGGTAGGCGATCCGCTGAAAGATACTGCAGGCCCGGCGCTCAACCCTATGATAAAGGTAATGAACCTTGTTTCTCTTCTGGCAGCGCCCATACTTATTCAGTATAGCAATACAGATCCGCGCGTCATCGCGGCCATTATCGCTTGTCTTATTTTGATAACCGGTTCTATACTATATTCAAAGCACGGTTCTCTTAGGTGTAGCAATGGAAAATAATAACCACAGGCCATCTTTCTTCAGGCAGCTCAAGGACCTTGTCGTAGGAAAGCCTCATGACTTGGGCGACAAGAAGATTTTCCACAGGCTTTCTCTTATCGCGTTTTTCGCCTGGGTCGGCCTTGGCGCGGACGGCCTGTCCTCTTCCTGTTACGGTCCTCAGGAAGCATTCCTCACATTAGGCAAGCACACGTTTTTGAGCATCTTTGTGGCCCTTGCCACGGTCGCGACTATCTTTATTATCAGCGCCAGTTATTCCCAGATCGTTGAGGCTTTTCCATCAGGCGGCGGCGGGTATGTGGTCGCAAGCAAGCTGCTCTCGCCGAATCTGGGCATGCTTTCCGGTTGCGCCCTTCTCATTGACTACGTCCTGACGATAGCCATTTCAATAGCAAGCGGCGCTGATGCGGTTTTCAGCCTTTTGCCTCTTCCTTTGCAGGCCTTCAAGTTAAAATTTGCCATTTTAGTGGTCTTTGTACTCATTGTGCTTAATATGCGCGGGGTCAAAGAATCTATACTTGTTCTCATGCCCATCTTTGTTATATTTCTCATCACGCATGTTTTTATTATTCTATACGCTTTGACAACGCACGTTCCTCAGGTGCCGGCGCTGGTCACTTCCACAACAGCGGATGCTAAGCAGGCTCTTTCAGAGATGGGTTTTTGGGGCATGATATTTTTGGTATTGCGGTCATATAGTATGGGCGCCGGCACATATACCGGGATTGAAGCGGTCAGCAACGGAATGTCCGTCTTAAGAGAGCCTAAGGTGCAGACAGCCAAGCGCACCATGATATATATGGCTGTATCCCTGGCTTTTGTGGTGTTGGGTTTGATGTTAGCTTATATTTTTTACAATGTCTCTTCTGTCCCCGGCAAGACCTTGAACGCGATATTTTTTGAGCGGGCCACGCAAGCATGGGGGGCACAAAACAGCTATAGTTTTATTCTTATCACTCTTATTGCCGAAGCAGCTATTCTTTTTGTGGCCGCGCAGACCGGGTTCCTGGGCGGCCCAAGGGTCTTGGCCAACATGGCTGCTGACAAGTGGTTTCCTACGAAGTTTTCCATGTTGAGCGACAGGCTCGTCATGCAAAACGGCATTCTCATTATGGGTGGCTTAGCGCTTTTTATGATGGTTTTAAGCCACGGATCCGTTCGCTTCCTCGTAGTCCTCTATAGTATCAATGTATTCATCACATTTGTTCTTTCTCAGCTGGGCATGGTGCGGCATTGGTGGAATCAGCGCGCTAAAGTCAGGCGCTGGTTTTCAAAACTCATGGTGAACGGCGTGGGACTGTTGCTGACAGCTTTTATTCTTATCTCTATGGTCGTCTTTAAATTCTTTGAAGGGGGTTGGATAACACTGCTTGTTACGGGGGCCATGGTGGCGCTCGCGTTCGCCATCAAGCGCCATTACCGATATACCGCAAAACTCCTGCACCGTTTGAACAGCCTGGTTGTAGCTGTTGAGTCTTCTGATTCTGATGTTATTCCCGGCTTGACTCAAGTAGGGCATAAGGATGCACAATATGACCCCAAGGCAAAGACAGCGGTGTTGTTAGTCCATGGTTTTGACGGTATGGGCCTGCATACGCTCTTTGGCATTATCCGGACATTCGGCAGCACTTTTAAAAATTTCGTATTTGTTGAAATAGGGGTCGTGGATGCCGGTAATTTTAAAGGCGCTGAGGAGATGGACAGCCTTCAGGCTTATATGAGAGGCGGCCTTGATAAATACGTTGCTTTTATGAACAAGCACGGGTTTTACGCTGAGGGTATCTCGGCCATAGGAGTTGATGTGATTGACGAGATAATGACAATGGCGCCCGATATTGCAAAGCGTTTTCCCGGAACTGTATTTTTCGGAGGCCAGTTGATATTCCCGATTGATTCTTTTATGCTCAGGCTCCTGCATAACCACACCGTATTTACCCTCCAGAAGAGGCTCTATTATGAGGGCATACCCTTTGTAATCCTGCCGATCAGGGTGTAAGGGTGCGCCGAGGCGCCGAGGCGCCGGAGGCGGACCTCGCCATTCGAGACCGAGGTCCGACCTCGGTATAGTTCGACCGCTGGATTTTTTAAACCTGCCGTTAAATTTTTCTTGACTTTTTTAAATATCTATTTAAAATAGTCTTATGTTAGAAAGATCCCTTTTTCATATTGTTTTTGCCGACACTTGGGGCCGGCAGATGCGTTTTATAACCGGGCCCCGTCAGTCAGGCAAAACTACCCTTGCCAAGATGAAGCTTGCACAGGCAGGAGCGCAGAAATTGTATTATCTATGGGATCTGCGTTCCGTCCGAAATCGTTATAAAACAAACGAACTCTTTTTTACCTCAGATTCTCCTCCTTCCAGAGGCGCCAAGCAATGGGTGTGCTTTGATGAAATCCACAAAATTAGCGGATGGAAGAATATCCTAAAGGGTATCTTTGACGCGAGCGAAGAGCACTATCAGTTTATTGTCACAGGTTCTTCCAAGTTGGATATTTTCAGGAAGGCAGGAGATAGTTTATCCGGCCGCTATTTTACCTTTCAACTTTTCCCTCTTACTTTAAAGGAATCCATCGGGTGCGCGCAGATTGAAAAATCAGAATGTAATAATTCTTTAGATTTTGTTTTAGGGCGGATGGACAGCAGAAATATGAACGGACAGAAGGCGTTAGAGCAACTATTGGCCTACAGTGGATTCCCCGAGCCATTTTTGGCCTCCAGAGGCGAATTTCAGAAGAAATGGTCGCGGGATTATTTAGACCGGGTCATCACAGAGAATATAGGGCTTTTAACGCGTATTGCTGACCGCGAGAAACTTCATGATCTATACCAGTTATTACCCGAGATGGTCGCAAGCCCAATTTCCGAGAATTCTTTGGCGGCTCATCTTGAAAGCAATCCGGTCACGATCAAAAATTACCTTAGGAAATTGCAGGATTTTTACCTTGCCTTTAAAATTATGCCTTACAGCCATAATATCAAGAGGGCGCTTTTGAAAGCATCTAAATGGTATCTTTACGACTGGACGCGTATTAAAGACCCGAATAAGCGATTTGAAAATTATATCGCAGTTGAGTTAATTTCGCGTCTCTCTGCTTGGCAGGATATGACCGGAACGGAGTTTACTTTGAGTTATGTCCGGGATAAAAATAAGCAAGAGACGGATTTTCTTATATTAAAAGAGCGTAAGCCGTGGCTTATGGTTGAGGTAAAATATTCCGATGCGTCAATAGAAGGCCACCATATCGCTGTTTCTCATATTTTAGGCGGGATTCCGGTCGTGCAGGTGTGTTTTGAAAATAACATTGCCTCTCAAGAGAAGAAAAATGCTTTTCGATTGTCTGCCTCGAGATTTCTTTTATGACATGAGCCAGGAAAGCGTACTTTTAAACATAGTTTTGCTACCCGTGGTAGGGGCGTTTGTCTTACCTTTGGCGGCTCGCGTCTCTGAGAAGCTCAGGAACGCGTTAGCCCTGTTCGTTATCATGGCTTCGTTTGTGCTCTCTTTGTCACTCATACCTCAGGCGATATCCGGACATGTCGTAACTATTTTCAAGCCAATGAGTTTGGGCTGTAATTTCAGCCTTGTCGCAGACCCGCTGGCTGTTTTTATGGCTTGCGTATCATCGTTTATCAGCGCAGTCATAATCCTATATTCCTTTGGTTATATATCCCATTACGACAATAGGAACGAATACTATACTATGGTCGTCCTGTTCGTCGGCTCCATGATGGGCCTTGTATTTTCAGCAAACCTCATCTTGCTTTATGTATTCTGGGAAGTGACGGCAATAACCAGCTGGCGCCTCATAGGGTTCTTCAGGGAGAAAAAACACGTGGCGCGCGCTGACAAGGCGTTCCTTGTTACCGTATTTGGCGCCCTCTTGATGCTTTTGGGCTTTATTACCTTATATCAGGAGACAGGTTCTTTTGACCTCAGCGCTATAAAAGACTTTTTAAAAACCAATCAGCTTTCAAATCTGACAGTCGCTCTTATCCTTGCGGGTATACTTTCAAAGTCAGCGACTTTGCCTTTTCATACCTGGCTTCCTGACGCGGGTGTGGCACCCTCTCCTGTCACAGCATTATTGCACGCGGCAGTGCTTGTTAAGATAGGCGTGTATGTATTTGCCAGGTTGTTTGTGGCAACATTTCCATTGGCGATCCTTTGGCAGATAGTAGTGCCTGTCATAGCGGCCTTAAGCGCGATCGTCGCGGCAGGAGCAGCTCTTGTTGAAACTGACTTAAAGAGGCTCATCGCTTATTCAACAGTCAGTCAGATAGGTTTTATATTTTTCGGCCTTTGCATTGGCAATACTTTAGGCCTTATAGGCGGCCTCTTATATATCTTAATGCACGGTTTGGCTAAAGCAGGGTTGTTCCTTTGCGCGGGTGTTGTTGAACAGAACGCAAAAAATAAAGACATCACAAAACTCGGCGGCTTGTTTACGACGATGCCTGTGACAGGTATTTCATTTCTTTTCTGCAGCCTTTCTGTTATGGGTGTTCCGCCTTTCGGAGGATTTTTTTCAAAATACATGGTCTTCGCAGGCGCCATACAAAAAGGGCAGCTGTGGGTGACTATCGCGTTTTTGGCTTGCGCTGTTTTGACTATTCTTTATCTTTTCCGCGCTTTTAATCTGGTCTTCTTAGGCGAGTCACATGGCCCAACAGCCAAAGAGGGCAGCAGGGTCATGGTATTTTCAGTGGCTCTTTTTGCAGTACTCTCGCTTTTTGGCGGCATCTTTATTAACTATCCTTTTCAATTTGCTCAGGCTGTAGTTAACTCAGTTGTTGGAGCTGTAGGAGCTGCGCGATGACGGACAAGATCCTACTTTTACCTATATTAGCGCCTTTGATAACCGGCGTGCTTTTGTTCTTTTGCCCGGATAGGTTTCCGGATAGATTCCGGAATCTATCCGGAAAGCTGAGGGGGCTGTTTGTTTTTATCGCTGCTTTATTCAATCTTCTTTTAGCCTGCGCGTTATTTAATACCAACATTACTTATATCCGGCCATGGTTCGGCACAGGTTTTGAATTTTCGCTTAAAGTATATCACTTCAGCGCGTTTTCTCTTTTAGCAGCCGCTTGTTTTGGTTTCCTGACTACTCTGTATTGTCTGGCGTTTCTTAAGGCAAAGAATTATGCCCGACTTTTTTACGGATATCTTTTTATAACGCTTGCTTTTATTAACGGCGCGTTTCTCGCCGATAATCTCGTGGTCATGTTATTTTTCTGGGAGGGGACTCTGCTTACGCTCTTTGGGATGATCGCCATAGGCCAAAAGTCGGCCTTTAAGACAGCGAGCAAGGCATTTATCATCGTCGGTATCGCTGACTTATGCATGATGGCAGGCATAGCCTTGACCGGGCACTTGGCAGGTACGCTGAACATGTCGGCCATTGATCTACCTGTGACTCAGTGGGGCGGGTTGGCATTTGTTCTTTTAATGATAGGAGCCATTGCTAAGGCAGGGTCAATGCCGTTCCACAGCTGGATACCTGACGCAGCGCTTGACGCGCCTCTTCCGTTCATGGGATTCTTGCCCGCGGCAGTTGAGAAACTTTTGGGTATTTATTTTCTTGCCAGGATATCCCTTGACCTGTTTAAATTGACTCCCGGTTCATGGGCCTCAACCATGATGATGACTATAGGCGCTTTGACAATAATTCTGGCGGTCATGATGGCGCTCATCCAGAAAGATTACAAGAGGCTGCTTTCGTACCACGCCATAAGCCAGGCAGGATACATGATATTAGGCATTGGCACTGCTGTGCCTGCGGGTATTGTCGGCGGTCTTTTTCACATGATAAATAACGCGATGTATAAGAGCTGCCTCTTTTTTACAGGCGGCTCTGTTGAGAAGCAGGCAGGGACCACTGATCTGGGAAAGCTTGGGGGCCTAGGGATAAAGATGCCTGTTACGTTCGCCTGTTTTCTGATAACAGCCATGTCCATATCCGGCGTGCCGCCTTTTAACGGCTTTTTTTCAAAAGAGCTTATTTACGACGGCGCGTTAGAGAGAGGCGCTATATTTTATATCGCGGCCCTGCTCGGGTCTTTCCTGACAGCCGCGTCATTTTTAAAGCTGGGCCACGCCGCGTTCTTGGGGCGAATTTCCGACGAGAACAAAAATATAAAAGAGGCGCCTGTCTCCATGCTGCTGCCTATGATCGTCATCGCCGCAGGATGCGTCCTCTTCGGGTTATTCAACAGCTTTCCGCTTCAAAGGCTTATACAGCCTATCTTAGGGGCGGCGAGATTGGAAGGGCACGATTATTCAGGCATGCCGTCAAATATGAAACTTGTCATTATCAGCATCATTGTTTTGGCAGCAGCCATTTTGAATCATCTCTGGGGAGCAAGAAAAACAGGCAGCGGCCTTAAAGCAGCAGACCACATACATTACGCGCCGGTCTTGTCAGGCTTATACATGAGGGCTGAAAAAAGGTTTTTTGACCCTTACAACTTAGGGCTGAAACTTATCAGCGGCGTTTCAAAGATCGCCTGGCTGATAGATAGGGCTACGGATTGGGTCTATGATACGCTGGTTGTGAAATTAACGATGTGGATATCCCAGACAATACGAAGAGAGCATACAGGCAATTACTCTGTTTATTTAGCGTGGTCTCTTTTGGGAGCGGTCGCCACGGCGATTTATATGATAATGGCCATAAAACTATGAATTCCTCGTTGATAATAATGCCGTTTTTAGGTGTCGTGCTATTGAACCTCTTATATAAGACGGCGTTCAAAAAAACAGCTTTAGGCTTAGGTTTGGCACTTTCGCTTTATCAGGTCCTATTGTGTGTTTTTCCCGGCTTTTTCGCGTGGGCTAATCGCTTAGATGTGTTCGGCGAGCTTTTTAGATTCAACCTGGCCGTGGATCCGCTGGCCGTTGTAATGTTATTGTGCATCGGTATCGTCTCTTTTGTGACGCTCTTGGCAGGAAACGCGATGATAGAGGACAAAGAGCAAAGATTTAATTTTGCAAATCTCCTGCTCATAGCCCTTGCCGGGATGAACGGCATTGCCATGGTGCAGGATATATTTTCGCTTTACATCTTTCTTGAGATAAC
>JAZDLG010000075.1:0-23723 GCA_043802125.1 Candidatus Omnitrophota bacterium | reverse complement strand
GATAAATAATTGTTGCTTAATTTTTTATTCCAATATATAATCTATCAGTTTTTAGGAGATAGGAGGCTCAAAAGTGAAAGCGAAAAAACTCAGCAAGAAAACATCGGGATTATATAAAAAGCTCCTTCTTGATAAGAGAGAAGAGCTCAGGGGAGATATCAATCAGATATCAGAGGACACGTTGAAGAAATCCCAGAAGGATGCTTCCGGGGATATCTCGGGTTACGCCTTTCATATGGCTGATGTGGCAACTGACAATTACGACCGTGAATTTTCTTTAGGGCTCGCTTCCAAGGAGAGGGGTGTCCTTTTTGAGATCAACCACGCGCTCCAAAAGCTTCAGGAAGGAAAGTTTGGGTCCTGCGAATTGTGTAAGAAGCCCATCTCACAGGCAAGGTTGAAAGCCGTCACCTACGCCAAGCTCTGTCTTAAGTGTCAGCAAAACGAGGAAAAGAAGTAGCTTAAGGTCTCATGCTATCTTTTCTGCTCATTTCTTCTTTCATTTTAATATTGGACCAATGGACTAAGTATGTAGCCGAGGATTTTTTGGCGCTCGGGCATACCTCTCCTATTATCAACGGAGTTTTTCATCTCACCCTTGCTCATAATAAAGGCGCTGCCTTTAGTATCTTAAATGGCAGTTCTTTTCTTTTTATCGCGATCACTATATTTTGCCTTGCGGCGATCATTTTTCTCCTCAGCAATCAGGGTTTCTTTAAAAAAGTCTTTGGCTTAGGATACAGAGATAGGCTTGTACGTTTTTCACTCGCGCTTGTTTTTGGAGGCGCCTGCGGCAACCTCATAGACCGCGTCAGATTTTCTTACGTAGTAGATTTTTTAGATTTTCGCGTATGGCCGGTGTTTAATTTAGCGGATTCGGCAATAACAATAGGAGGTATTTTGATATTTTACAAAATGCTATCTAATAATGGAGGAAGGACTGACACCCGGCGCTAAAAGGCACACCTGGCCCTTATGGGAATTGGGCCAGTGTTCGGCTAGTGCCGAAAATTGCGCCGGTGTTGTGTCTTCTACACAAAATGCTGCCTATTCTTTATAAATGCCCTTTTTTTACAGTTTATACCTACGGTGTTTTTGTTGCTCTGGCTTTTTTGGTTTCCTCGTCCTTGCTTATTAAAGAAGCAAGGACGAGGAAGTTAAATGAAAATACGATATATGAGCTATGTATTTTTTTACTCATCTCAGGGATCATCTCAGCGCGCCTGTTCTA
Organism: Candidatus Omnitrophota bacterium; assembly: GCA_043802125.1. Taxonomy (GTDB): domain Bacteria; phylum Omnitrophota; class Gorgyraeia; order Velamenicoccales; family Velamenicoccaceae; genus Phelpsiimicrobium. The sequence continues at coordinate 22,492 of JAZDLG010000075.1, read as the reverse complement.
CGTATTCTTGAATTGGGGTGAGTTCAAGGCCAATCTTATTGAGATCGTTATGCTCCAGCATGGCGGCCTTGTATGGTTCGGAGGGTTGATAGGGGCAGTTATTTCGGGGGTTGTGTTCATAAGATCAAAAAAAATGCCTCTTTTTTCAACGCTTGACCTCTTTGCGCCCTATGTGATCTTAGGCCAGGCCATAGGCCGCATAGGTTGTTTTTTTAATGGCTGCTGCTACGGAGTTGAGTCTAAGTGGGGTATCTATTTTCCCGTGCATCACGCCACACTTTTCCCGGCGCAGTTGCTTGATTGTCTGACCCTGATAATTGTTTTTATCGTTCTAAGGAGCATGAGGGCGAGAAGAACCGGAGTGATATTCTCGTATTACCTCATGCTTGCGTCATTGCAGAGATTCCTGATGGAATACGCGCGAAACGACCCCCGGCCTTTTTATTTTAATTTAAGTATTTTTCAATGGATAAGCCTGGGCCTGTTCTTTTGCGGTTCTGTTCTATACCTCATACTCATACCCCGCGGCCTAAAGCCGCTTGGGCATTCCGCCCTAAATGAATATCGTGGTGGCTCCATATGCAGGAAAAAAACTGTTTGATAGAAACTGAATGCGTCGGCGTCAGGGTAGATGTCTTTTTGAAAGACAAGGAGCCAGACCTTTCCAGGACACAGATAAAGGAACTAATCCTTGAAGGGAAAGTCAATGTCAACGGCCGGAAGGTCAAGCCTCACTATAGGCTTAAGACAGGCGATATATTGAATTGGCAGATCCCCGCGCCTGCCCAAAGCAGCCTTCAGGGAGAAAACATTGCCTTAGACATAGTCTTTGAAGACAAGGATATAATAGTCTTAAATAAGCCTTCAGGGCTTGTGGTACATCCCGGCGCCGGAAACCGTGAGCATACATTGGTCAACGCGCTATTGTTCCACACTCGTGAGCTTTCTTCTCTCAGCGAGGAGAGGCCGGGCATCGTGCACCGTTTGGATAAAGAAACATCCGGTATCATGGTCATCGCAAAAAATAATCACAGCCACCTGGAACTGGCCAAACAGTTCAAAAAACATTCCATTGAGCGCCGCTACATCGCTTTAGTCGGCGGTAGAATTGAATTTGATGAGGGCGTCATTGATATCCCTATCAAAAGGCATGTAATGGACCGCAAAAAAATGTCAGTGAGCTTTACCGATGAGGCAAAGCCCGCTCAGACACGCTATCGCGTATTAAAGAGGTATCCGGAATATAGCGCCGTTGAATTATTTCCCCAGACAGGAAGGACGCATCAGCTTAGGGTCCATTTGAATTATCTTGGGCATCCTGTTTTAGGCGACAGCGTATATGGAAAGAAGACCAGCTTTCCACGTTTGGCGCTGCATGCCAAGGACCTTGGGTTTAACCATCCTTCCAGCGGCGAATTTGTTAAATTCGCGTCCCCGCTCCCAGAAGCAATGTTAGCCGCCATGCCCGGCGTGAAGATCTAATCAAAAATTGTTTGGGCCTCAAAACGGCCTGCGATAATCCAAACCAAGCCAGGTTGACCAGCTTCAACAGTAAGGGAGTCAACAAGTTATAACGTTGGCTCCCTTAGTGCTTTTTTTCAAAAGCCCACCGCGCTAACACTGTGCGAACAGAATAATCCGTAAGTCTTGCTTTCTTTTAAAATCGGCTTATAATAGTACCAAAAGAAAAAGGGTTCGGGAAAGAATATATTCCCGGAGGATTTAGATGGTCGGGCCGCCATCTGTCTATTTAAAGATAGGTGGCGGTTTTTTTATCGGTTGAGGAAAAATGAAGAAAATCTTGTTATTTATTTTACCGATTCTTATTATTGTTTCGGTTATCTTTACCGTTTACGGCGTCATACAGGTGCGTTTTGAAGAAGAGCGATTACAGGATGATCTTCAAAGAAAGGCAAAATCAGTAGACGAAAGCATCGAAGTTACCGCCAGCTACATTTTTACCAATAACGATTTAAAATCTGCCAAGCGTCTTGTTGAGAGTTTTCAGAAGAGAGAACGATTGCAGGGGTGTGTTCTTTATGACAAGGACGGCCAGGTTTTGGCTATTACAGAAAGAATCGCTGATTGGAAACAAAAAGATAAACCTTATCTTCAGGATATTATAACCACAAAAACTCCTCGTGGTTCAATAGAGCAATTCAAGGAATATTCATTCTATAGTTATATCTTGCCTGTTTTAGGCGAAGAAGATAATGTTTTAGGTCTCGTGGAGGTTGTTTATGATACGGCATATATGTTTACCCAGATTGCCGAATCGTGGAGGCGTATTAGCTTTACTCTAATCATCTTGATATTCGCTATTGCTTTAATGGCAGGTTTGATTCAATGGCGCATGTTTATCTTGCCTGTTAAGCGTCTGACAGATTGGTTTCATCATTTTCAAAGGGGCGAAACGGACGTTCAGCATCCGATAAAAGAAAAGGGAGATATTGGTAAGCTTGCCAGCGAAGTTGAACAGGTTGCGTTAAGCCTTCGCGTGGCGCGCAGGTCTATTTCTGAGGAGGCAACAGTAAGGTTGCAGAAAGAGGATATCTGGACACAGGCGAAATTGAGGGATCTTGTTCACGCAAAGCTTGGAGACAACGCTTTTTTCGTTGTTTCCAACAGAGAGCCCTATATGCATGTAATCGATGAAGCGACCGGCGCGGTGAAGTGCATACGCCCGGCCAGTGGTGTTGTTACGGCAATACATCCGATTCTCAGTGCCTGCGGAGGAACATGGGTGGCGCATGGCGCTGGAAACGCGGACAGAAAATTCGTGAATTCCAAAGACAAGCTAGGTATTCCGCCTGAGGACAATCGCTATATCCTTAAAAGAGTCTGGCTTTCCAAGGAAGAGGAAGATGGCTATTATTACGGGTTTTCAAACGAGGGTTTCTGGCCATTGTGCCATAATACTCATACCCGGCCAATTTTTATGGAAAACGATTGGCAAATGTATAAAAAAGTTAACCAGAAATTCTGCGATAGCCTTATTGAAGAACTTCCTGCTAAAAATCCATTTGTTTTTATCCAAGATTATCACTTTACTCTTTTGGGAAAGATGATCAAAGAAAGAAGGCCGGATGCTATTGTAGCTCTTTTTTGGCATATTCCATGGCCTAATCCAGAGGCATTTTCTATTTGTCCTTATCGAAAAGAGATATTGGATGGGATGTTGGGATGTGATCTGATAGGATTTCATATACAGAACCATTGTAATAATTTTCTCGATACAGCGAATAAGCTTCTTGAGTCGCGGGTTGATAAGGAAAAATTCAGTGTCTCGCGCTTAGGCAGGGAAACATTCGTCCGGGCTTTTCCGATCAGCATAGACGGGCACCTGGATTCTTATAAGCCGGAAGCGGATATTAATAAAGCCATAGAAACTATCCGTAAAGAATTTGAACTTGAAGATAAGATCATAGCTGTAGGTGTAGACCGTCTAGACTATACAAAGGGGATTATTGAGCGCATTCTTGCCATTGACAGGTTTCTTGAAAAATATCCTCAGTACAAAAAGAAATTCGTGTTTATCCAAATAGGAGCTCCAAGCAGGACTCACATCAAGCGTTATCATGACCTAATGGCTGAAATTGATGAGTTAATTGAGAGGAAGAATTGGAAGCATATGGACGGTAACTGGAAGCCGATAATATATTTAAAAAGACATTTTGCTCCCGAAGAGATAGATCCTTATTATGCTTTGGGTGATGTTTGTATAGTGAGTTCTCTCGATGATGGCATGAATCTTGTGGCAAAAGAATATATAGCTGTTAAAAAAGATTTATCAGGTGTTTTGGTCTTGAGTCAATTCACAGGAGCTTCAAGAGAGTTGACTGATTCTATCCTCGTTAATCCTTATTCTGTTGAAGAATTTGCCGACGCGATAAAATTTGCCATAGAAATGCCGGATGATGAGAAGAAAAGGCGTATGGAGAATATGCGCAAGATCGTTTCCGAAAATAATGTTTACCGTTGGGCCGGGAATATCATTACTGATTTGACCGCCCTTAATAAAAATACTGTTTAGAGCTAAATTTTATGGAACATTTGTTGAGCCAATGGGAATTGATCAGGAGCCGTCTTAAGAAGAAGAACGTTTTTCTTTTTTTAGATTATGACGGCACTTTGACGCCTATCGCAGAAACTCCGGATGAGGCTGTTATTAGCGGGGAAGCTATGGATGCTCTTTCTTTTGTTGCCAAGTGTCCGAATTGCGTAATAGCTGTAGTCAGCGGGCGTTCTATTGTAGATATTCGTGCGCTCGTGCCTATTGAGGGGCTCATTTATGCGGGTAATCATGGGTTAGAAATTCAAGGAACAGCTATTGGCTCTTATGTTTTTGTTCCCGAGGCAATGCATGGGATTATTCAAGAGATCAAAATAAAGTTACAAGAAGCGATAGTGTCGGTTCCAGGTCTTTTTGTTGAGGATAAAAAATGGTCGCTGAGCTGTCATTACCGTAAAGTGTCACCGGAAGATGTAGCGCTAGCAAAGGCTATGTTTAAGGAAGTGGTACATTCTTTTCAGGAAGACGGCAAGATTTATGTTGTTGAAGGCAAAAAAGTTCTGGAAGTCAGGCCGTCGGTTGAGTGGGATAAGGGAAAGGCTGTGCTTTGGCTTCTTGACAAATACCTGTTTGGCAACAATTTTGATAACAATAAAGAGGTGATCCCTGTCTATTTAGGTGATGATGCGACTGATATAGATGCGTTTAAGGCCTTGCAAGATAAAGGTATCACGGTTTGGGTAGGTAGGGAGCCGAAATTTCCCACAGGATATTTTTTAAAAGACACCACTGAAGTCATTGAGTTTTTGCAAAAATTAAAGGCTCTATTGGCGGAAAAGGAAGATGCATGAATCAGAAACCTAACTCCGGAGATTGTTTTCGATTTTTTACCCGTTTGCATTTAACGGAGCTTACCGGATTAAAGGCAGCAAACCTAAGCCAGCTTTTAAAGTTTATAAAAGAAGTCTCAGGGTCTTGTATTTATCACCATACACATAAGTTTTTACAACAGCATCAATTTTATTCGCCAGAGCCACCCAATGATTTTGCCTATTGGGTTACTGATGTGCTTGGAGAGGATGAGCTTGGTGAGAAATTGGCCAGTATTGATATCGTGCAATATTCTACTATTCGTAGTCTTCGAGATAAGATTGCGGATACAATAGAAGTTTTTTTAAATAATAGTACTTTGGCCAAATTGAAATTTGCCCGTGAGTGCGAAGAATTTCATTTTTTAAAATCTGTGAGTTTTGTGTTGGTGACAAAATCTGAGGCATGCAATTTAAAAGAATTTGCGGATGTTTTAGAAAGAATTGCCATTGACTCTATTTATTTTCATTTTTTTGAGTCACGCTTGAGGCTTGAAAAAGGCTGCAATGATTTTTCGAATTGGATTGAAAATTCATGCGGAGATAAGAGGTTGGCTGATGAAATTTCAAGATTAGACCCTTATACATATACTCTTGAAGGCTTGCGCACGACTCTTGTGCGCATGATAAGAAGCAGGGTAGTTGTTTAAACAAAAAATGGCTAAATTAGAAGATTATATCCCAATTGTCGGGCAATCAGTTGTTGATGATTTGAGGCTTTTAGCCGAAAAGCTGAAAGGTAGAGTTATCCAGAATATCAATTCTACACCGGTTGGAGGTGGGGTCGCTGAGATATTAAACCGTATGGTCCCGCTTTTAAAAGAACTTGGTATTGATGCGCGGTGGGATGTGATTAAGGGTGGTATGCAGTTTTTTGAAGTGACAAAAAAGATTCACAATGCTTTGCATGGAAGATTAGAAGATTTAGAACAGCACGATTTTGATATTTTTATGGAGACGAGTGAAAAAAACATGCGGGAGGTAGATACTTATGGCGATATTGTTTTTGTTCATGACCCTCAGCCTATCGCTTTGATAAAAAAGAGATTCGATAACAAATGGCTTTGGCGTTGCCATATAGACGTTTCCAATCCCGATCAGAAAGTATGGAAGTTTCTCATGGAATTTATTGTGAAATACGACTCGGTTGTTTTTTCTGCTCCTAGTTTTTCACCGCAATTACCTATTAGGCAGTTTTTGATCGCTCCTTCCATTGACCCCTTAAGCGACAAAAATAAGGAATTGCCGCAAGAAACCATAGACAGCGTCTTAAAGAAATACCACATCCAAAGGGATAAACCTATCATTACTCAGATATCTCGTTTTGACCGTCTAAAAGATCCTGTGGGAGTTATAGAAGCGTATCAGCAAGTTAAGAAATATATTAATTGTCAGTTGATCTTGGCTGGGGGCACAGCGGCCGATGATCCGGAAGGCATTGCCGTTCTTGAGGAAGTCAAAGAAAAAACAAAGAAAGACAAAGATATTCATATTCTGTTGTTACCACAAAATGATATTGAAGTGAATGCATTGCAAAGAACGTCAACGGTTATTTTGCAGAAATCGCTGAAAGAGGGCTTTGGTCTGACGGTGGCAGAGGCCCTTTGGAAAGGCAAGCCTGTGGTCGCTTCCCATGTCGGCGGGATCCCTCTGCAGATAAAACATAAATATTCCGGCTTATTGTGTCATTCTGTTGAAGGCGCTGCTTTTGCTATCAAACAACTTTTAAATAGCCCGGAGTATGCTAAGAAATTAGGCGAAAATGGACGGGAACACATCAGGAACAATTTTTTACTTACACGTCATTTAAAGGATTATATGCTTTTGTTTCTCTCAACATACCACAAAGAGGGCGTTGTTTATCTGTAGGTGGATTACATGAGGTTGAGCGGTTGGATTTTTATGGCTATTGCTTGGATATCAATCTTGAGCTTGGCAACTTTTTGTTTTAGTCAGGTATTCAAGAAGGGCCTTGATGTGAAAAAAAAGAAAAAATTTTGATTTCATCTAAAGGAGGTATGGGATGACGAGTTGGGAGTCTGGCTGGCCGGGGTATATTATTATAATAATAGCTTTTTCTTTTTTCGCCTGGGTATACTATATGGGAAATCGTCCGGATAAACCGGACAAAAAATAATTAAAAAACTGGATATTGATAATGACGGATTATGTTTGGCAGTGCTTTTTGTTTGTTGTTGGTTTTTTCGTCTTGATTAAAGGTGCTCATTGGCTGGTAGACGGAGGATCGTCTCTTGCGAAGGCCATAGGGGTTTCTGATCTTTTGATCGGATTAACCATCATAGCCTTTGGGACATCATTGCCGGAGATGTTTATTGATGTTACCGCTGCCATAAAGGGTAATACCGGCCTTGTTATAGGAGATATTATCGGGAGCAATGTTACTAATATCCTGCTTATTCTTGGAATATCCGCGGTTATTTTTCCTTTAAAGATTCATCATGGTGTTATTTGGAGAGAGATCCCCTTTACTTTCATTGCCGCCAGTTTAGTTCTGTTATTGGGTAACGACGGATTGATTGAAGGCAGTAGTTATTCAAAGCTTGGCCGGATAGACGGGTTGGTCATGCTGAGTTTTATGGCGATCTATCTGTATTATCTTGTTAGTATCAATAAGGTAATATCGTCGCAACAGGAATCAGGTAATAAAATACCGGAGTTTGCAAAGTCAATTATTTTGATTATTGTGGGTTTGTTTGGTTTGTTTTTTGGGGCTCGTTTGATCGTAGCTGCTGCGATATTTATTGCGGGCAAGATGCATATTTCAGAGACCATGATAGGTTTAACGGTGATCGCGTTGGGTAGTTCGCTTCCTGAGTTAACCGCTTCCATTGTGGCCGCGCTAAAAAAACGCCCGGACTTAGCCTTAGGGAATATAGTCGGTTCCAATATTGTGAATATTTTTTTGGTATTGGGAGTATGTTCTGTTATTAGGCCTTTGCCTTTGCGGCCTCAAGATAATTTTGCCATCGTGATCGCGATTGTGGCCAGTCTTTTATTATTTACTAGCGCATTTGTAGGCAAGCGAAGCGTCATTGATCGATGGATTGGCGTTGGATTTATTGTTATTTATCTTTTTTATGTGGCGATAGTTATCCGCCTTGGTTAGCAAGTGGGAGTATTGCGTTCTCAAACGCTCATCCTTAAATCTATCTCGGATGTCGGAAAATAGCCAAAAATCGGCCTATTTATCATATAATTAGGCTATGTATTACGAGATACAGTTATTGAGTGTATTGATCCTCGCAATATGTATTTATCCATGGCGAAGTCCTTTGATTTTCCAAAAGGGCAAGCCACCCCCAACATAAAAGACAGCAGTCGATGCTCAAGCGCTGGGGCTTGCGCGAGGCAAGTTATGTGTTATAATCTGTCATTATGAAACCCATTACTATCAAACCCGCCAGAGGCTTATGCGGGACAGTGGTGGTTCCCGGCGATAAATCCATTTCGCACAGGGCTGCTATATTAGCGGCTCTGGCTTGCGGTAAAACGCGTATTAGGAATTTTTTATTTTCTGATGATTGCCTTGCGACGTTGGCCGCGTTGCGCGCTCTCGGAGTAAAGGCCTCAACCGATAAGAATAAAAATGAAGTCTTGATCTCATCTGACGGCCGTCTTCGTCCGCCTAAGTCGCCGCTTTGGATGGGCGAATCCGGGACAAGCGCCCGCGTGCTTTTGGGCGTTTTAGCCGCGCAGCCTTTTGTGACAAAATTGACAGCGGCTCCTTCTTTATTGAAGAGGCCGATGGCGAGGGTCATCGTACCATTGCGCCTTATGGGAGCGGATATCCGCGCTCAAAAAAAAGGAAGGGATGAATTTTTGCCGCTGGAAGTCTTTCCGTCTGAGTTATCAGCGATCAAGTGGAGACAGGAGGTCTCTAGCGCTCAGGTAAAATCCGCCATACTTTTGGCCGGGCTTTACGCGCGAGGATGCACATGCGTCACGGAGCGCGCTGTTTCAAGGGACCACACCGAGCGTATGCTTAAATTTTTTAAAGCAGGTCTAACTGTTGAAGGAAACAAGATATGTATTAATAAAAGCGTTCTTAAAACGCCAGGTAACGTCAATGTCTCAGGAGATATATCAAGCGCGGCTTTTTTTGTCGTAGCAGCTCTATTGGTGAAAAACTCTAAAATTATTTTAAAAAATGTGGGCATAAATCCTACGCGAATTGGAGCTATATCAGTCTTGAAGAGGATGGGGGGTAAGATAAGATTTTTAAACAGAAGGGATCTGTTTGAACCTCAGGCTGATATTGAGGTTTCTTCAAGCGATCTGCGCGCAACGGTCATAGATGAGCAGGAGATCCCCGGGCTTGTTGATGAGGTTCCTATCCTCATGGTGGCTGCCAGCTTAGCCCGCGGTAAGACAATTATACGGGGCGTAAAAGAGCTGAGGGTCAAGGAGACTGACAGGATACGCTCCATGTCGCGCAATCTTATTAAACTAGGTGTGAATATTAGGGTTAGAGCTGTGAATAAAAATGAAACGCTGGAAATAATAGGCGTTAGATCATTAAGTTCAGCCAAATTGCAGAGTTTTTCTGATCACAGGACTGCCATGAGCATGTTTGTGGCAGGTTTGGCGGCTGGAGGCGTATGCAGCCTTGATGACGTTTTCTGCATCAATAAATCCTTCCCGGGATTTTTAACTGCTTTTAAACAACTTGAGCACCGTAATGCATCCGTTTTATTTCTAAAGGGTTTGGTTCCTAAAAGAAAAATATCTTGTTGACACAAAGAGAGGCATTTGGTATAGTTATAAAACTATGAAAAACTATTTTAAAGTCCCTAAAAAAGCTTTTGGCTATCTTACCGGTTTGTTTTCAAACGATATGGGCATTGACTTAGGCACAGCTACAACCCTTGTATATGTCAAAGGAGAAGGTATAGTGCTTTGCGAGCCTTCTGTGGTAGCTTTAAAGAAGGGCGCAACGGTAAACAGGGTACTGGCTGTAGGGGACGAGGCTAAGAAAATGTTGGGGAGGACGCCCGGCAACATACTTGCCATCCGCCCAATGAAAGACGGCGTTATAGCTGATTTTGACATTACTGAAGCGATGCTTCGGTATTTTATTAAGAAAGTACATCGCAGGCGCGTGTTAGTGAGCCCCAGAATGGTCATTGCGGTACCTTCAGGTATCACTGAAGTTGAACGGCGCGCAGTGAAGGATTCTGCCATGAGGGCAGGTGCCAGAGAGGTGCATCTGGTAGAAGAACCATTAGCCGCTGCTATAGGTGTTGGCCTGCCCATCCATGAACCGGCGGGTAATATGATCGTTGATATCGGAGGTGGTACGACCGAAGTAGCTGTCATTTCTCTTTCCGGCATAGTATTCTCAAAATCTATCAGGATAGCCGGCGATGAATTGGATGTAGCTATCGTTGAATATCTGAAAAAAAATTATAATCTTATGATCGGTGAAAGAACCTCAGAAGATATAAAGATGAAGATCGGCTCTGCTTATCCCCTGGAAGAAGAATTGAGTTTAGAGGTCAGGGGCCGCGACCTTGTGGCAGGCCTGCCGAAGATGGTCACTATTACTTCGGAGGAGATCAGGGATGCTATAGCAGAACCGGTCAGGGCTATAGTAGATCTGGCAAAGATAGCATTAGAGAGGACGCCTCCTGAACTTGCCGCTGATCTTATTGACCGCGGCATTGTGCTTGCGGGAGGAGGGTCTTTGCTTAAGGGTTTAGACCGAATGATATCTGAAGAGACAGGTCTGCCGGTGCATATCGCAGACGATCCCGTGACAGCCGTGGCTTTAGGCACGGGGAAGATATTAGAGCTTGAGAGTAAATTCTTGCGTGATGTCACCATATTGACAAAGAGCGAAGAAGTTTGAGCACGATATGCACCGAAGGTGCATCTAGCGAAATTTGAATACCAAAATTACCATTCTAGTGAAATCCTGCGATAGCAGGACACCGCGCGGGCGGGATAAAGTCATAATGTGTTTTTCCCCAAAAGAAAGCTTATAGCATTTCTTTTTTTATTTTGCATCGTCTTCCTCATTTTCTTTTTCTCTTCCCAGCCTAACGTCTACACGATACGCGCCGCTTTTTCTGACCTCGCTAAATTACCGCTCTTGGTATTGACAGGCCTGACTCACGAGATAAGGGCCGTAGCCTTTTTTCATAAGAGCTATTGGCAAAACTTAAAATTAAGAGAGGAAACTGACGCACTGAAGGCGCAGCTCTTAAAACAAGGAGAAAACTTTTCCGAAAATGAGCGCTTAAGGACTTTGCTTGATTTGAAGAGCAGGTCATCTTTCAAGACTGTGGCTGCTTTTGTCATCGGTAAAGATTTTAATTCTTTCAGGCCTTACCTTATTTTAGACAAAGGCGCGTCCTCTGCTATAAAGAAATATGATCCCGTGCTGACACCATCGGGCCTTGTTGGCAAAGTCCTTGAGGTGGGCCGATTTTCCAGCAAAATAGTCCTGATAAATGATCCGGACCTTTCGGTGCCCGCCTTAAATGTGCGGACCAGGGAACAGGGGTTGGTTTCAGGTACCTTGGACGGACGGTGTAAGCTGCGGTTTCTTGACGCCGATAGCGATATCAAAGAAGGCGATCTTATCGTAACGAGCGGCCTTAATATGACATATCCTGAAGGCATCGTTATAGGAAAAGTGAGATTGGTCGGTATAGAATCTTCCGGGTTGGGTAAATTTGCCGTCCTTGAACCTGCTGTCAGAGTTTCTTCTATAGAAGAATGCCTAATCGTAGTTTCTTGATCATGAATAGATCCTTCCTCGCAGTTGGGCTCGTATTCTTAAAATTTGCTCTCACGTTTTTGTTGAGCATGCCTTTAAATCTTTTTGACCCGCTCCTCGCGGCCGTGGTCATATATACTTTTTTCCATAGCTTAGATACGAAAGACTTCGTCACTTATGCCCTTTTTTGCGGTTTTGCTGCCGATCTTTTTAGTTTGAACAGTTTTGGGACCTACATGTTTTCTTATCTTGCGTGCGCTTTTTCGGTATCGCTTCTTTCGCGTATCGTCTATAGGCAAAATTGGCTGTTTGTCTTCCCGTTGGTATTTTTGGGCGTATTTTTAAACGCCCATTTTATTTTGATCCTGGAACCAATTCTTTCGCGCGGCGCGTCTCCTCATTATGGCGGTTTGTTTTTATTAAGGACTTTGGCGGAATGTTTTGGGACTACCTTATTGGCTTATCCTTTATATCTTTTTAGCAAACGATGCGCGTCTCAACTTATAGCCTGATCTTATTTTTATCTTTGTGCCTGCTTACCTTAGGGCTTTTTTTTGTCCAGGTCGTAGCAGGCGGGCACTTTTATGAATTGAGCCTCCGCAATACCATCCGCCTCATACCTGAGGAGCCCTATAGGGGCAGGATCTTTGACCGCTATGGCATCCTCATGGCTGACAATATCCTTTCATTTGACGCTGTGATCATTCCGCAGGAACTTAAGAATAAAGAGACTGTTTTCAAGCGGCTGGGCGAGGCCTTAGGCATGGATGAAACCCAGGTCGCCAAAAAATACGAACGCGGTTATTTAAATCCTTTCACTCCTGTTTGCATACAGCCCGGTATTAATAAGGCCATGGCCATAACGCTTGAAGAAAAGAAATTTGATCTTAGGGGCATTGCCGTAGACCTTAATTCAAGGAGGTTCTATCCGAACGGGTCATCAGCTTCGCATGTTTTGGGATATATCGGAGAGATAGATAAGAGCCGGATTACAAGGCTTAAGGAATACGGCTATGACCTGAAAGATAAAATGGGTTATAGCGGCCTTGAAGAAAAACTTGACATATTTTTAAGAGGCGAAAAAGGAGGGCAGCAGATAGAGGTGGATAACCGCGGCCGGCAGGTGAGGCTTCTTGGTTACAAGCCGCCTCAGATAGGCAAAGATGTGCAGTTGACCATTGACCTTGAAATGCAGCGTATATCAGATCAACTACTTTTCGGCAATAAAGGCGCTATCGTCATTATGGATGTCCATACAGGCGATATTGTTGTCTTAAGCAGCGCGCCGGCATTTGACCCAAACGTATTCGTGGATCGTAAAGACAAAAAGGCCCTCAACTATTTTTTGGGTTCGGAAGATGCCCCTTTGTTCAACAGGGCTGCCAACGGCCGGTTCCCTCCGGGTTCCGTATTTAAGATTGTGACGGCAGCCGCAGCTTTAAAAACAAAAAAAATCTCAGCCAGTACGACTTATGTCTGCACCGGCCGCCTTAAGGTCGGGAATAGGTATTTTAAATGTTGGGCTGAACACGGCCCGCAGGATTTTTATCAGGCTATGGCTCATTCCTGCGACGTATATTTTTACCATATAGGCATCATTGCCGGCGCAGACCTTCTTGCCAATGCGTCGCATGAATTCGGCCTCGGCAGTCTCACGGGGATCGATCTGCCGCAGGAGTCGCAGGGTTTTATACCCAGCCGTCTCTGGAAGAGGATATCGCGTTTTGAGAACTGGTATGATGGTGACACGGTCAATTTTTCCATCGGCCAGGGATATGTTTTGACAACGCCTCTTCAATTAACGCGCATGATGGCGATAGTGGCGAACGGCGGTTATTTGGTGGTGCCGAGATTGACAAGGGCGATAGCCGGTGCTGATATACCGTTGAAAGAACCCAGAAAAATAAAGATCCCAAAAGAAGCCATGGATCTTATCCGTAAGGCATTAAGGGGGCCGGTGCTTCAGGAAACGGGAACAGCCCATTCTTTAGATATCCCTGGTTTAGATATCTGCGCCAAGACAGGCACAGCCCAGGTGTACGGCAAAGAGTCTCATGCCTGGGTCGCGGGGTTTTTCCCCGAGAACGACCCTAAGTATGCATTTTGCATTTTATTAGAGAATTCCGGCTCAAGCCATAATGCATGCGCCTTAGGCAAGGAGTTGTTTGAGGAAGCGGTAAAAAAAAGGAAACTCTTATGATATTCAGGCCCCAAAGGATAATACTTATTGTAATATTTCTGATCCTGGTAATGGGCCTCGTCTGCCTTTACAGCAGCTGTCACCAGAAAGGTGTTTTTATCAAGAAGGATATCTTTGATAAACAGCTTTTGTGGATAGGGGCCGGCATATGTTTTTTATTTTTGATGTCGCGGTTTGACTATAGAAAGCTTCCCATCGCCATCGTGCCGCTCTATGTAATAACTTTTTTCTCGCTTTTTTTCGTATTGATCGCAGGCCGCACGATCATGGGCGCGCAGCGCTGGCTCTCCGTAGGTGATTTTTCTTTTCAGCCATCGGAATTGGGTAAATTTACCTTGATACTGCTTCTGGCGAAATATTTTAGCCAAAAAACCATACGGGATTTGGTCTCAAGCGCGCATTCATCCAATTTTTTTAAAGGCCTGGTGCTGCCTTTGGGCCTGGTACTTTTGCCTGCGGGCCTTGTTTTGATACAACCCGACTTAGGCACGGCCATAGTTTATATTTTTATATTCATTGCAATTGGTTTTTTAGCAGGCGTACCCAGAAGGTTTATGATAGGCCTCTTGGGTCTTGGCGTGGCGCTGTTCCCGTTTTTCTGGCATTTTTTAAAAGGTTATCAGAAGGCCAGATTGCTTGTTTTTTTAAATCCAAATATTGACCCATTGGGTGCGGGTTACACGGTCATCCAGTCCAAGATCGCCATAGGTTCAGGTAGATTGTTTGGCAAGGGCTGGATGTCCGGCACTCAAAGTCAACTCAATTTTTTGGCTGAACGACACACGGATTTTATTTTTTCCGTATGGGGTGAGGAGTGGGGTTTCCTTGGCAGTTTTGTTCTTGTGTTTCTCTATGGGCTGCTTATATTTTTGATATTGAGAGTAGCTGAAACGGCCAAAGATACCTTTGGGAGGTTGTTCTGCGTGGGGGTCGCGTCGCTGCTCTTCTTTCATATCTTTGTCAATATCGCTATGAATATAGGTGCTTGCCCTGTCGTAGGGCTGCCGTTGCCTTTTATGAGCTATGGTGGTTCATCACTGGTCATAAACCTCGTAGCCATAGGTATCGTGCTCAACATCGCCCGGCAAAAGTAAAACGAATGAGACAAACTGTCCTGTTTGATTTGTCTCATTAATGGAGATGTATGGCCATAGAATTAACTAAAGAATTGTTGTTATCTGTAAGGAAACCGGCGCGCTATATTGGTGGAGAGGTCAATTCTATAAAGAAGGATCTTTCAAAGATGTCTCTAAAGGTGTGTTTATGCTTTCCTGATATTTATGAAATAGGGATGAGCCATTTGGGCCTGCGTATACTTTATGACCTTATAAATAAACAAGAAGATTACTGCGCAGAGAGGGTTTTCAGCCCGTGGGTGGACATGGAAGAGAAGATGAGGTCCGAACACATCCCGCTTTGGACGCTTGAATCAAGGGAACCCGTTAAAGATTTTGATATCCTCGGGTTTTCTCTGCAATATGAATTAAGCTATACCAATGTCCTTAATATTTTGAGCCTGAGTGATATCCCTTTAAAGTCCAGCGAAAGGGATGAAAATTCTCCGCTTGTTATAGCAGGAGGGATCTTATGCCTGAATCCGGAACCTATGGCTGAGTTCATAGATTGTTTTGTAATAGGAGAGGCTGAAGAAGTAATTATAGAATTGATGGATGTTGTCAGAGATCACAAAAAATCCGGGCACGGAGGGCACGGAGATAGGCAGGCACTATTAAAGTCGCTGTCACGAATTAAAGGCGTTTATGTCCCGTCGCTTAAAAGAAATGATAGTGATTTTAAGATATCAAAAAGAATTGTCAAAGATCTGGATAAGGTCCTTGACCTGGATCGCTGGGTAGTGCCTTATATAGAGATAGTTCACGACCGCGTAGGCATAGAGATCATGAGGGGGTGCCCCAATCATTGTAGTTTTTGCCAGGCCCGCGCGTCTTTTTTTCCATTGCGTGTTTTGGATGCTGAGAAGATCTTAGAGGTAGTGCGAAAGTTATATTCCAGGACCGGTTACGAAGCGGTATCTCTACTTTCCCTGTCTTCATCGGACCATCCACGCTTGACTGAAATGGTCAAGGCCCTGACGGAGGAATTCAAGGAAAAGGGAGTGAGCATCTCTTTGCCGTCTTTAAGGGCAAAAAATCTAGTGGGAGAGCTTTCCGGCATATTGGCGGATATGAGAAAGACTTCTTTGACGTTCGCGCCCGAAGCCGGCAGTGAAAGGCTAAGGAAATTGATCCACAAAAATATAGATATAGAAGAACTTATAGAAGTATCGCGTAAAGCCTTTAGCTCAGGTTACAGGCTTTTGAAATTATATTTCATGATCGGCCTTCCCACGGAAACAAACGAAGACTTAGACCAGATACGTGACCTGTGCGTTAAACTTTCACAGATGAGAAAAGAGATAGACCATCATCCGGCTCAGTTAAATGTCACCATTTCTAATTTTATACCTAAACCTCATACGCCGTTTGAGTGTGAGAGGGCGGCTTCTTACGAAGAGCTCTTGGCAAAACAGGATTATCTTAAGGGAATTTTCCGCGGATACCGCGGTTTTATCCATCTTAAGTTCCATGACGCGCGAATGAGCTTTATTGAAGCGCTTTTTGCAAGAGGAGACCGCCGCCTGTCAGGAGTAATACTTAACGCGTTCCAAAAAGGCGCGAAATTTGACGCCTGGTATGAATTGTTCAACTTTTCAATATGGCAAGAGGCGCTAATGGATGATCACATTGATCCTTTGGTGTATCTTTCTTCTAAAAATCATTCAGACAGGAGGGCATGGGATTTCATTTTCATTGACCCGATGAGGGATTTATGTTAATTTAATGGGGATGCCTAAAACAGTCAAGAAAATGTCAATACTCTCGCGTTCTCTTCGGCCTCAGTTGACCGTGGCTTTTTGTATCATGTCCGTAATCCCTATCCTGGCCTTGCTTTATTTGATATTTTCCGGAGTATTCGCGTTAGATATTTTAGGGCCGGTGCTTGGCGCAGTTATCGTTCTTTCTATACTCGGGTTCTTTTTAATGAAGAGGATCGTTGACCCTATCATCAGGATATGCTCCGATGTTAAGGTCATAGCTAACGGCGAATTGAGCCGTAAGATCAACATCACGCGGGATGATGAGATCGGAGAATTGAGCGACGCCTTAAATCAGATGACGCAGCATATCAAGAGCAACATGGACGAGCTCAAGATCTACGGAGAGAGGACTAAGAACATCAATCTCCAGATAAATAATCAGGTCATAGCACTTAGCGGTTTATTAGAGATCAGCAATATCATTTCCGAAGGTTTGCCTCTTTCGGGCGTCTTTGACATAGCAATATCCAGGCTTTCGCAGATAGCGAGTTCTTCTTTCGCGTTTATCGCGTCTAAAAATAACGGGTCTTTTGAAGTGCCGGCTTATTACGGCCTTAAGGCCGATATTTTGGCTGCCATAAGGTTACCCGTAAATGCTTATATATTAAATCCGTTATTTGACCCAGGGGCTGACCCAGGGGGTGGCCCGGGGGGCCATTTTATGCTGGATAGCTCTGTGTCTCTTGAAGAAAGCTCCGGATTGTTAAAACTTTTTAGCGCTAAGAATCTCTTAGTCTATCCTATAGTGGTCCAGGGAAGGCCTTACGGCATCCTGGGTATAGGTAACTCTCTGGATGGATTTCGCTATACGCAGGATGATGTTGAATTGATAAGTATTTTTGCCAAGCAGCTGTCTATCGCGGTTGAGAATGACCTGCTTTCAAAAAAAGTAAAAGACCTTGAGATCTTAGATGAGCTAACCGGCCTTTATAATAGGCGCTATATATTCGCAAGGTTAGATGAGGAGATCCTTCGGGCCATATCTCATCAGCGGCCATGCGCGCTCCTTGTTTTTAAGATCAACAATTTCACAGATTTAAAAAGCCAGTTAGGTGAATTGACTGCGGAAGATGTTTTGAAAAAGTTAGCCGCCGCGTTGACTTTAAGCGCCGGCGATATGGATAGGGCGGGCCGCATCGGAGAGGACATTTTCGGCATGGTTTTGCCCGAGAAGAATAAAAGGCAGGCGCAGGAGTTTGGTTTAAAGGTAAAAACAGCCATAGAGGACAGCTTTAAGAGTGAGGCAGCCGCTAAGAGACCGCGCGTCGGCATCAGCATCTTAGAGAATCCTATTGACGGTTCGGACGCGGCGTCCTTGTTTGAGAAAATTAAAACAGCGCAGGAACTGATAGCGTAAGGGAGAAGGGTTGGCATGTCTTCGTTAAAGAGAGTTACAACAAAACAATTGGGCGAGTTGTTGATAGAGAGAAAGGTCATAGCGCCCGAGCAGCTTCAGAAAGCGCTTGATTATCAGAAAGTCAACGGCGGCCTTATTGGCGAGATCCTTGTGCAGCTTGGGTTCTCTAAAGAGGAAGATATAGCCCAGGTATTAACGGCGCAGTACGGTTTTCCTTACCTTCCTCTGACCAATTATGACATTGATCTTGAGCTGGCAAAACTTATTCCCGAACAGGTGGCGCGCCAGTATTGCATCATCCCTATTGATAAGATAGGCAACAACTTGACTCTCGCCATGTCTAATCCTCTCAATACGCAGGCCATTGAAGACGTGGAGATGATATCCAAATGCGTGGTCCAAGCTTTCGTGAGCACGACAACAGACGTTCGTAAGGCTATTGAGAGATGCTACGTAAAAAAATAAAGCATGAGTTCACTCCGAGAACGCCTGCAACAGATATTAATCAAGAATAAGCTCATCTCAGAAGACGATCTCAAACTCGCTCTTCAGATCCAGAAAGAACACGGCGGCAAATTAAGCGACTGCCTCGTCAAACTCAACCTCATAAATGAAAGAGACCTTCTTATAGCGCTCAGCGAAGGCCTCGGATTCCCACCCATCTCTTTAGCCCGGTTTAAAATAGAGCCCGACGTATTAAAATTGATCCCAAAAGAAATGGCTAAGCATTATCAGATAGTGCCTATCGGCAAGATGGGCAAGTCTTTGACCGTGGCTATGGCTGACCCTTTGAACATATTTGCTATTGATGACTTAAAGAGCCTTACCGGGTTTGAGATCAACCCCATCATCGCCCAACAAAAAGAGATCCTGGCGACCATTGAGCAGTATTATCAGGAACCGGAGACGACGCAGGTGATAGATGACATTATCAAAGAAGCTTCTGAGGTTGGTTTAGAAGTCGTGCGCTCATCTAAAGAGGGCGGTTTTGACACGCAGGAGTTGATGCGTTTGACTAAAGAGGCGCCGGTCATCAAGATCACGAACTTGCTTATTGAGCGCGGTATTGAGATGGGCGCCAGCGACATTTTAATAGAACCCTGGGAACGCACTATGCGCGTGCGCGTGAGAATAGACGGCATGCTCAGGGAAATAGAGTCGCCGCCGGTAAAATTCCACGCGTCTATAGTCTCAAGGATCAAGGTCATGTCGGACCTTGATATCTCCGAACACCGCCTGCCTCAGGACGGCAGGTTTAAGCTAAAACTTCCTGACAGGTTTGTGGACTTCAGGGTCTCTATTTTACCGTCATTTTATGGCGAGAAGGTGGCTTTAAGAATTTTAGATAAGAGCACGGCGACGCTGGATGTAGACCGGCTCGGTTTTGATAACAAGACACTGGCGACGATCAAGGCCTGCAGCGATCAGCCTCACGGGATGATCCTCGCCTGCGGGCCGACGGGCAGCGGCAAGACCACGACTTTATACTCCATCCTGAAATACATTGACAGCCCCGAAGATAATATTGTGACAGTAGAAGACCCTGTTGAATATCAATTAGAAGGCATAAACCAGGTTAGCATCAGGCCCGATATCGGCCTAACATTCGCCAGCTGCCTGCGTTCTATCTTAAGACAGGACCCTGATATCATAATGGTAGGTGAGATAAGGGATTTTGATACAGTGGATATAGCCATCAAGAGCGCTTTGACCGGTCATCTTGTTTTGAGCACATTGCACACGACTACTGCCGCGGGTTCGGTCGTACGGTTGATGAATATGGGTGTCGAGCCTTTTCTTATTACATCTTCTGTTATCTGCTTTCTTAATCAGCGCTTAGTCAGGAAGATCTGTGATTCCTGCAAGGAGAGTTACGCGTTGACAGATGTTATGATAGAGAGCTTAGAGATAAAGCATTCCAAAGGACCTATTTTGGCTTATAGGGGCAGGGGATGCAAAAGGTGTTTTAACATCGGTTATAGCGGCCGCATAGTTATCGGCGAAGTCTTGATGTTTACGCCGGCCATCAAAGAGTTGGTGCTAAAGAGGGCGCAGGAGTCTGAATTAAAAGCCGCGGCGCGGCGTTGCGGCATGCAGACATTGAGGGAAAACGGCGTCCTCAAGGTTTTAGAGGGAGTCACGACGCTGGATGAGATCTTGCGCGTGACGGCTCCGGATGAACCGTTGAAATAAACTTTTAACTAGCGAATCAACAAAATGGCTGTTTTAAAGAATAAATTACCGGAAATCCTTCTTGAAGCTAAGCTGGTGACGCCTCAGGATATGGAGCGGGCTTTGAAGGTTCACGCCGATACCGGCGGCAGCCTGAAGGATATTTTATTAAAGGAAGGTTATGTCAAGGAGAGAGATCTTATGGCCGCGCTCTCCAAAGAGTTGTTTATACCTTACTTAGAGTTATCAAAATATAAGGTTGATCCGCAGGTCGTCGGGCTCATCCCAGAAAAGATCGCCAGGCAGTATAAGTTAGTGGCTTTGTCAAAGATCGGCAATGTGCTTACGGTAGCCATGAGCGATCCTCTCAATATCTTCGCTATTGACGACATCAGGGCGATAACGGGCTATGATATTGATATCGTTTTGGCAGGAGATAAAGAGCTTACTAAGGTCCTGGATAAGTTTTTTTCTGGGTCTGCGGGCAGCGAAGATATCACCAGCATGGTTGAGGAAGAGGGAAAGGGTAAAGACGTTGAGGTCGTTAAAGTTGACGGGACTCTTGAGTTGGGTACTGTTCTTGAAGAGAGCGCCAAGGCGCCTATTGTCAAGATCGCCGATCTTATGATAACTGAGGCATTGAAAAGACGGGCCTCGGATATCCATATTGAACCTACGGAGCGGGATCTGCGCGTGCGCTATCGCGTTGACGGCCATCTCTATGATGTTTTTAAACTGCCCAAGAAGAACCAGAATGCTATTTTGGCCAGGATAAAGATAATCTCCGGCCTTGATATCACCGAGGCGAGGCTGCCGCAGGACGGCCGGTTCAAGGTAAAATTGAGGGATAGAGAGATTGATTTCAGGGTATCAGCGCTCCCTACGACTTTCGGCCAGAAGTTCGTTTTAAGGACTTTAGACAGGACTAAGTTAGGCGTGGGGCTTGAGTCGCTTGGAATGTCTCCGGAACCATTAAGGCTTTTCTCCGAGGCCGTTAAAAAACCGTTTGGCATGATCTTGATCACCGGCCCGACGGGTTGCGGTAAATCCACGACGCTTTATTCTATTTTAAATAAGCTCAACACGCCGGAATTGAATATCGTCACCATTGAAGACCCGGTTGAATATCAGTTGGAAGGTATCACACAGGTTCCTGTCAAGCCTGATATCGGCCTTACCTTTGCTTCGGGGCTGCGTTCCGTCCTAAGGCAGAGCCCCGACGTGGTCATGGTAGGCGAGATAAGGGACTCTGAGACGGCCGATATTTCCATCAAGGCTTCTTTGACCGGGCAGATCGTGCTGTCCACATTGCACACTAACGACGCTGTGGGCGCTGTGACGCGTCTTATAGACATGGGAGTAGAGCCGTTCCTCGTAGCCTCTAGTCTTATCGTTACTTCGGCCAAGAGGTTGTGCCGCAAGGTCTGTCTCCAATGCAGGGAAGAAAGCCATATCCCTAAAGAAACATGGAAGAAGTTGGGTATTGAGAAAGTTTTAAAAGGCGGCATCAAGCCTACGTTTTTCAAAGGCAAGGGATGCCCCCATTGTAATAATACCGGTTATTTTGAACGAATAGGCATCCATGAAGTTCTCGCCATTGACGACTCTCTACGTGACATGATCATTAAGCGCGCTTCTTCCGGACAGATCAAAGATTTTGCGGTTAAAGAAAAAGGTTTTCTGACGCTGCGCGACGACGCGATGCTCAAAGTGGCTGAGGGTGTCATTACTCTTGAAGAAGCATTGCAGGCTACTGTTGAAGAATAAAAATTTGTTTTTGTTTAGGCATCTGTGTGTATAATAGCAGCGGGAAGGAAAAGCGATGGGCGAAGAAAAAGTCCTTGTGATAGACGGAGAGGAATCTACGTGCAATCTTATTAAGTCAGCTTTGGGAGCGCGGGGTTTTCAGGTACGCGTCGCTCAAGCCGCGAAAGTAGGCCTGCAGCTTTATAACGAAGAGCCTTCCAACCTTGTTTTTGTAGATCTGGATATACCGGATATGGAAGCCCGCTATCTTATTCGCGAGTTGAAGAGGCAGGACGGCAATATCGGGATAGTTATTTTAAGTTATCCCGATAAAGCCAATCTTGTTCAGGAATCTATGGACCTGGGCGCTGTGGATTATCTTTATAAGCCCCTGAAAAGCGATGAGGTCCATTTCAAGGCAAGGCATGCCCTGGATTACGCGAAATTCGTTTCCAACAACATACGTTCGCAAAGGGGAGTAGAAGAGAGGAACCTCTCTTTACAGAAACAAAACCT
>JAZDLG010000003.1:0-5409 GCA_043802125.1 Candidatus Omnitrophota bacterium | reverse complement strand
GCCTTATTTACAAGATCATTGACAACGGCTTTCTGAAAAGACGCGCATATATCCGCTTTCAAATCTTCTGAAATCCCGCCGTAAATTTTTTTTAATTCCTGGGTTTTGTATAAAACCGCTGTCTTTATTCCGCTAAAACTGAAGTCAAGGCCCGGGCCGCAACCGCAACGGAATGCGAAAGCGACAGGGTCTCCTTTTTGCGCGGTTCTTTCAATGACCGGTCCTCCGGGATAACCCAATTCAAGTATCTTTGCGACCTTATCAAAGGCCTCACCAGCGGCATCGTCGCGCGTTGACCCGATAAGCTCTTCGCAAGAAATAGAATTGACCTTGTACAGGCTTGTATGGCCGCCCGAAACAACAAGGCCCACAAAAGGAAAAGTAATATCCTTGTGTTTGATAAAAGCCGCGTATAAATGCGCCCTGACGTGATCAACAAACATAAGCGGAAGCTTCCAACCCATACTTAAGCCCCTGGCAAAAGAGATCCCCACAAGAAGTGAACCTATTAGGCCCGGGCCCTGTGTCGCGGCTATGAGATCAAGATCCTGCCTTCGGACTCTCGCTTTTTTTAAAGCGGCATCAACAACACCGCAGATAGATCCAAGATGAGCGCGCGAAGCTATCTCTGGTATCACGCCGCCATAGAATGAGTGAGATTTAAGGCTTGAGGCGACGACATTGGAAAGGACTTTACTTGAGTCTTTGACGACCGCGGCGCACGTCTCATCGCAGGAAGATTCTATACCCAAAACTATCACGCTAAATGACTCCTGCTATTTTACGACCTCTGAGAGATTGACGAACTCATACCCTTGCGCTTCAAGCTCTGGTATGACTTCATTTAAAACAGCTATGGTGTTTACCCTGTCGTGCCCTATGCCTATTGCCACACCTTTGCTTTTTGCCATCACGGCAAGTTTCACAAGCTGAGCGCGGATATATACCCTGTCGCTTTCGTTATCAATAAAAACATTCCTTTGGGCATATCTTAGCCTTAGGCTTTGAGCTAATTTACGGCAAACACTGCGGGGCGTTACAAGGCTGTCCAAGAAAAACATTTCGCGCTTTTTCAAATAATCCAATACTATCCTCATCAATCGGGTGTTTCCCGTAGCCAAAGATCCCATGTGATTGCTTATGCCGCGAGCAAAAGGCACGGCCCCAAAAGCCTGATCAAGTATCTTTAATACAGTATCCCTATCCATCGTCGTCGTGAGCGTCTTCTCTTCAAGGCCGTAATCATCCTTATTGTGAGGCTCCATAGGCATATGGACGATGACATCTTTATTTTTCAGATGCGCCAGCCGGGCTACCTCTGTTGAAAAAGGCTTAAAAGGTAAGATAGAAAGCGTCAGGCAAAAATTATTATCAGTGATAAAATCCCTGTTCTTAAGATTATAACCCCAATCATCCAGGACAATGGCGATTTTTCCTAATTTTACTTTCGGCCTTATGATCACCTCAGGCTCTGGGCGCTCTTTGAGGATGGCTTTTGGCTCCGGCGCGCGCTGAGCGCGCTCATTTTCCTTCACCGGCACAACTATTGGCGCAGGCCTTGTCTTTTTTCTGCCGGGCTCAGCCCCTCTTCTTAATAGATATATCAAGAAAGCAGATTGGATGATGATGATCGATGACAACACAATGATGACAAAATTTTTGAAATTACTCATTAAATGAGCCCAGGGCGAATTTTGAGTACCATAATGTCTATGTAGCGAAATCCCGCGTATGCGGGAACTACTGTGACTGCGAAGCGGTTAGGCATCAGTACCTATTTAGGTTATTGAACATTTATTATACTTTCATTTAAGAAAATTTTTGTAGATCTTCAGGCTTTTTAAGATTTCAACGGCGCGCGCCAAAGCCGGATCTAAAGTGTGGAGTTCTTTCAAGGGCTGCAATACAGGCTCATCTTTAGGTTTTTTATCTTCTACGCCTTCAAAGATCACCTCAAGAGCATTTGTCTTCTCTTCGGGCTCGGCTTCTTTGACAACATTAACAGGCTCTTTAGATTCAACGATGATGTCCGGGGCAATGCCCTTCTCATGAATTGATGTGCCCTTAGGTGTAAAATATCGGCTAGTGGTCAGTTTTAGCGCGGAACCATCTCTTAGGGGAAAGACCGTCTGTACAGAACCCTTGCCGAACGTTCTAGCGCCCATAATGACCGCCCGCTGATTATCCTGCAACGCGCCCGCGACTATTTCACTGCCTGATGCGCTGCCTTCATTGACGAGAAGGACTATCGGCATATCCACATAGGGCGTTTTAAGATTTGCCTTATACTCGGCGTTTTGTTTTGCTTCCCTTCCCTTTATAGAAACAATAGAATGCCCTTTGGCCAGGAACATCTCGCTGACGGCGATCGCCATATCTAAGAGGCCTCCGGGGTTATTCCTTAGGTCAAGCACCAGGCTATCCATACCCTGCTTCTTTAGATCTTTAAGGGCGCGATCTAACTCTCGCGGCGTATCTTCCCTGAACTCAACGAGCTTAAGATAGGCGATATGGTCTTCCAATATCTTTGCTTCCTTAATATCTTTGATCGCGATAATAGCCCTCTTTATCTTGTAAGAATGAAGTTTGTTCTCCTTTTCGCGCCATATTACTACGTTCACCTCAGTGCCCGGCTTGCCCCTGAGCTTCTTCACAGCTTCGTTGAGAGTGAAATTTTTGATGACAATATCCTCTATTTTTACGATGCGGTCGTTGGGTTGCAGCCCTGCCTCCCATGCCGGAGTACCCTCAATGGGCGTTATGACAGTGACCAAGCTATCCTTGATTGTGATCTCAATGCCTATGCCGCCGAATTTCCCTTCAGTCTCCACCTTAAGTTCATCATATTCTTCAGGAGTCAAAAACTGGCTGTGCGGGTCAAGACGATTCAACATGCCGGCCATAGCGCCGTAAATAATATCTTTAGGATTGGTATCGTCTACATACTGCGCCTGGATAAAAGCCAGGGCATCAGCGAAAAGATCCAGTTCTTTATACGTCTCATTCTTCCTGGAACGATCCATGCCGGAGATTGCCAGGCCGCAAAGAGTTGCTAAAAAAAATGCGACACAGACGCAGATAAAGATCTTGCGGAATATCCTTAACATTTTTTCAACCTTTCCGTCATCATATCTTTAGCGACCTTGGGGTTTGCCTTCCCCGAGGACGACCTCATCACCTGGCCGACTAAAAACATAAGCGCGTTCTCTTTACCGGCCATATAATCTGCCACCGATTTTTTATTATTGGCGATGACCTGGTCAATGACGAGCTTAAGCTCGTCTGAATCAGAAACCTGAGCCAGGTTCTTTTCGCGCATGATATCCTGCGGAGACTTTCCGGTCTCAACCATCTCGGATAGAATGCTTTTGCCGGCAAGATTGCTCACAGCCCCATCCTCAACTAATGAGATAACCTTTGTCAGGTTCTCAGGTGTCAGATGCAGAGCTTCAAAAGAAATGGTGGATCTCGTATGCGACAAAACCGGGCCGATAAGCCAATTCGCTATCTTTTTTGGCTCGTTATAAAGATCAAGGCAAGCCTCAAAAAGATCAGCTAATTCCTTACTGGATATCAAAACAACAGCGTCTTTTTCAGAGATCTGTAAAGTACTGACAAAACGCCTCAACCTATCTTTTGGTAATTCCGGTATGGTTTTTCTTATCTCTTCAACTTCTGCGTTGGAAAAAACAAAAAGCGGCAGATCAGGCTCAGGAAAATACCTGTAATCATGCGCCTCCTCTTTAGAGCGCATGGGTTTGGTCTCTTCTTTCTTTTCATCCCATAGCCGCGTCTCTTGAGCTATTTGTTCTTTATTCCCCAAGATCTTTTCCTGTCGCTTGATCTCATAGGCTAAAGCTGCCTTGACAGCCTTAAAAGAATTCATGTTCTTCAGTTCTGCCTTTGTGCCTAACTTAGTCTGGCCCTCGGGCCTTAACGAAATATTGGCATCGCAGCGCAGGCTGCCCTTCTCCATGTCGCAATCCGAAACATCCAGATACTGAAGGATGAGCTTAAGATCCGTCAGGTATTGATAAGCGTCATCCGGCGAATGCATATCAGGTTCGCTGACGATCTCCAAGAGAGGAGTGCCGGCGCGGTTGAAATCAACTAAGCTATAGGACTCACCGAAGGGATGGATCAGTTTACCGGCGTCTTCTTCAAGATGTACCCTTTTGATACGGATCTTTTTATTCCGGCCGTTTACCGATATATCCAAAGCGCCGTTTTCCGCGAAAGGCATGTCATATTGAGAAATTTGGAAATTCTTCGGAAGATCAGGATAAAAATAATTTTTTCGGTCAAATTTGACACATTGCCTCGGAATACAACCCAGGGCCAAACCGACTTTCATTGACATTTTATAGGCCTTCTGGTTCAAAACAGGCAGCGATCCTGGCAGGCCCAGGCATACCGGACAGATATTAGTGTTCTCCCTTAAGCCAAATTCATTGACGCAGCCGCAAAAGGCTTTAGTCTTTGTTTTTAGCTGCACATGCACTTCCAGTCCTATGACCGCTTCGTATGCCATTGGGTGCCCTAGATCCCCTTAGGTTTATTCTTATGCCAGGCCGTATTCTGCTCATACTGGTAGGCGAGACGGAATATATCTTCCTCTTCAAAAGGCTTGCCCAAGATCTGCATGCCTATGGGCAGGCCTTTCTTTGTCAGGCCGCACGGTAAAGAAATAGCCGGAATGCCTGCCAGGTTTGCCGAGATCGTATAGATATCTGAAAGATACATATTTAACGGGTCATTGGTTTTCTCGCCCAGCTTAAAAGCGGCTGTCGGAGACGTCGGTGTCAAAATAAGGTCAAATTCTTTAAAGACCTTGTCAAAATCCTCTTTGATAAGTGCCCTCACCTTTGAAGCCCTCAAATAATAAGCGTCGTAGTAGCCGCTTGAAAGGACATAAGTCCCTAATATTATTCTTCTCTTGGCTTCAGCGCCGAAACCCTTGCCCCTTGTTTCTTTATACATAGCTATAAGAGATGGCCGCCCTGACGGCCGGCCTATATTTATTTTCTCGCTGTTCCTTAAACCATACTGGACGCCGTCAAAACGCGCCAGGTTTGAGGAAGCCTCTGCCGTTGCGATAATATAGTAGACCGCGACAGCGTACTCTGTGTGAGGCAGGCTAACTTCGCCGAAACTGACACCTAAAGACCCTAATTTATTTTTGGCATCAGATAGAGCCTGACGGACCTCGGGATCCATGCCTTCAACGAAATATTCGCGAGGTATTGCTACGCGCATACCCTTGACGTCTTTTCCAACAAAGCGGGATAATCAGGAACGGGTATATCGGCAGACGTGGCATCTTTCTCGTCATAGCCCGCGATAACTTTTAAAAGAAGAGCGCTGTCGCGCACATCCTTTGTCAAAGGCCCAATCTGGTCAAGGCTTGAC
>JAZDLG010000078.1:0-7214 GCA_043802125.1 Candidatus Omnitrophota bacterium | reverse complement strand
GTTCTATAGCCTTAAAGGTTTTTATCTTGTTTCACAGATGATATATCTGGGCATAGGGGCTTTGAGCATTTATTTCGGCGGCCTTGCCGTCAAAGATTATATTGTTTATAAGAAGACGGGTAAGACCGACGGTATGGCTCTCACGCTTCCCCGGGTTATTAAAAATAAGATCCACGCGATAGTCGGAGCCTACTACAGAAAAGATAAGGCCGCCGGGAAAAAAGCTTTTCTCGGCTTAATGTTCAGCGCTTTGGCAGTGGGTTTTATGGTCTCGCTTCTGGAAGCGGTCTGCACAGGCCAGTTGTATCTGCCCACCATTGTCTTTGTCTTAAAAGAAGCCTCATTGCGCACACGTGCGCTTTTTTATCTGGTGGTTTATAATCTTATGTTTATCCTGCCTCTTGTCCTCGTTCTGCTATTGGCCCTCTTCGGGGTCTCTTCCAAACAGTTTGAAAGCTATGCCAGAAAACACTTAGGACTGGTAAAGCTTTTAATGGCCGCTGTTTTTCTGGCTTTAGGCGTTGTTCTGTTGCGTGGTTTGTTTTAAATGCAAAAACCACTCCAACTCTTACCGACCAATAAACAGGAAATGCGTGAGCGTAGGTGGCATGAGTGCGACGTGATATTTATCACGGCTGATGCTTACTGCGACCATCCGAGTTTTGGCGTAGCGCTCCTCTCCAGGCTCCTGGAAGACGAGGGCTACAAGGTCGGCATTATCGCCCAGCCTGATTGGCATAAAAACGACGATTTTTTAAAACTTGGGACCCCGCGCCTGTTTTTCGGCATCACCGCGGGCAATCTGGACTCCATGCTTAATATCTATACCTCCAATATGAATTTGAGAGGGCTCGATAAGTATTCTCCCGGGGGTGCCTCCGGGCTTCGTCCCAAACTTCCTACCATTGTCTACGCGAACAAGGTGCGGGAGCTTTTCAGCGGCGTGCCTGTAGTCATCGGAGGTATAGAGGCGAGCCTGCGCCGTTTGACGCACTATGATTTTTGGTCTGATAAGGTGAAGCGCTCTATTCTTTTTGACGCCAAAGCGGACATGCTTGTCTATGGCATGGGTGAACGCCAGGTCTCTGAGTTAGCCGGGCGTCTTAAAAAAGGCGAGGCGATAACGGATATCAACGATATCCGAGGCACGGTCGTGGCGCGTAAAGACTTATCGTTCTTGGAAAACTTTGTATCTTTGCCGTCTTTTGAAGAAGTGGCGCGCGATAAGCATAAATTTGTCGCAGCGTTCAATCTTTACTCAGGAGAGCTTGACCCTTTTTCTGCCAGGCCCGTAGTCCAGAAGATAGACACCCGTTTCTGCGTCCAGCTTCCACCGTCTTTGCCATTGACTACCCGGGAGTTGGACAGGATCTACTCTTTGAGATTTACCAGGCGCTGCCATCCGCAGTACGAGGCCTTTGGCGGCGTGCCGGCGTTAAAGACCGTGGAGCACTCTATTACGAGCCACCGTGGTTGCAGCGCGTCCTGTTCTTTTTGTTCGTTGTCTCTGCATCAGGGCCGCGTTATCCAGAGTAGGTCGCCTGAGTCAATTATAAAAGAGGCCGAAGAAATGGTCAGGCGACCTAACTTTAAGGGGGTTATCTCCGACGTGGGCGGCCCTACGGCGAATATGTATGCCGCTGTCTGTGCTGTAAAGAACATATGCAAAAAAACCGACTGCCTCTGGCCTAAGATATGCTCGAATTTTAAGATCGATAGCGCTAAACAATTGGAAGTTCTAAGGGCCCTGCGTTCGTTAAAAGGTGTTAAGCAGGTCAATATACAGAGTGGGGTGCGTTATGACCTTTTGCTTATCCCTGAAGCAAGAACATATTTTAAAGAGCTTTGCCGCTATCACGTCAGCGGCCAGCTAAAAGTAGCTCCTGAACACGCCTCGGATAAAGTATTGCATCTTATGCGCAAGCCGGCTTTTAAGGTTTATGAAGAGTTTGTTAGGGCTTTTGACGAGATAAACAGGACATCCGGCAAAAAACAATACCTCGTGCAATATTTTATCACGGCCCATCCGGGCTGCGATGCTGACGACGCGCAAACGCTCGCCCAATTTACAAAGAAGATGGGCTACACGCCTGAACAAATACAGGATTTTATACCTCTGCCTATGACGCGCTCAAGCGTCATGTATCACACAGGCATAGACCCTGCCACAGGCAAGCAGCTTTATGTGCCGAAGGGCAAGTCAGAGCGCGCCAAGCAGCGCCGCCTCATACAACCTTAGCCGCCCGCAACAAATATTTAAAAGATTTTCTTGACAATATCCTGGCTTAAGGTAAAGTTATGATATTGATAATCAGTTTCAAATTTAAAGGATAGGCCATGCCGGCGAAAAAAGAAGAAGAGATATTCGGTGAATATGTACGTAATAAGAATTTAAAATCAAGCTCTCAGCGCCAGCAGATCCTAAAGATCTTTTTAAAAAGCGAGCGCCACTTGACTGCCGATGAGCTTTATCAGGAAGCAAAGAAGGTCTCCCCGCATATCGGGTATGCTACGATCTACCGGACTTTGAAACACTTCTGCGATAGCGGGCTATGCCGAGAGTTCAAATGCGAAGACGGCGTTACTCGCTATGAACATCTCTATGGCCACAGGCATCACGATCATTTGATCTGTACCAAGTGCGGCAAGTTCATTGAAGTTGTTGATTCCGGCATTGAGAAGCTGCAGGAAGGGCTTGCCAGGAAGGAGGGGTTTATGCTGATAAAGCATAAGTTAGAGCTTTACGGCCTTTGTAAGAATTGCCGAAAGAAATGAACAGGATTTTTTTTGGGCCTACATTGATAATGATTATCAAAATCATATTTGGAGGATAAAGATAATGTTTTTAAGGAGAATAGTGGTTTTGTTTATCTTGGTTGCGCTGTATTTGGCAAATTTTGCTCCGTGCGCTTTTGCTGACCGCAGGAGTTACGTCTGGACATATGAGTATATGACGATGCTAAATGGCCGTTTTGAGCTGGAGTATTATTTGACAAGCAAGGTTCCGGATACCGATAGATCCGGTATTAATACCTTGAATATATACGCAGTTCCGATCTTTCAAAACTCAATATGATAGAGGCAAAGTTGATCTTGGCTAAAGATATAGGCAAGTTTAATTTTGCTTATAATCAAATCCTAAAACAAGAGGCCGAGCGCGACGGTTTGACAAAACATGAGTACGCCGCGGCATTCGGTTACAGGCTTTTGCCTAAGCTTGGGATAGGATTGGAGTCTAAAGGAAATTATACGGAAGATAAATATGCATTGGGCCCAACGGTTTCATACAGAGGAATAGGAATATTATTTTAATTTGATTTTTACCTATGCAGTCAATGATAACTTGAATATAATAACCACATGGGTGAAGGCGGCAAGATAAAAGCAATGCATGGCCTGCGCAAGATCGCTATCGTCGGCAGCCCAAATGTCGGCAAATCCGTCATGTTTGGCTGCCTTACAGGGAGTTATGCCACCGTATCAAATTATCCCGGCACAACGGTTGAGGTGTACCGCGGTAAGACAAAGATAGGCGAGGATGAATTTGAGGTCGTGGACACGCCGGGGATGTATTCGCTTTTGCCTATTAGCGAAGAAGAGAGGGTGGCCCGCACTCTGTTGTTTGAAGAAAAACCGGAAGTAGTCCTGCATATTTTAGATGCCAAGAATTTGGAAAGGCTGCTGCCTCTTACGTTACAGTTGATTGAAGCCAAGCTCCCGGTGATCCTGGTTTTAAATATTATTGATGAGGCGGAAAATTTAGGGATGAAGATAGATATAGCGCGCTTGGAAAAAGAATTAAAGATCCCGGTTGTTGCTACTGTTTCCACCACGGGCAGGGGCGTGGAAATTTTAAAAGGGAGGATTGAAGCGTATGCCGGAAGCAAGGTATAAAGACACAACGGATATTTTACAGATGTCTGTTGAGAAAATAGAATTGTTATTAAAGCGGGATTATGGCCTGTCCAGGCGTTCCGTTGCTTTGCTGTTGCTTCAGGAAGACACCGAGATACTTTCTTTGGTCAAATCGCGGGAGCCCGGGGTTTTTGATGAGATCATAGGCGTCATAGATTCTGCTAAAGCGCATTGTCATGAACCGCTTTCTTATATTATCGGGCTTCGCAGGCAAGAAGAGGCCAGCAGAATAGTAAACACGGCCGTCATACATATGCCGCAACCAAGGTCGTCATTTAAAGAGGCCTTAAGCCGGGTTATGATAAATCCCCTGACAGGCATACCTATATTATTATTGATCCTTTATTATGGGCTATATAAATTTGTAGGCGAATTTGGCGCCGGTACTGTTGTTGATTTTATAGAAACGGATATTTTCGAGGGGCATATTAATCCCTGGATCACCCAAATTTTTACTGCAGTGATACCCTGGCAGGCGTTAAGAGATCTGTTTGTCGGGGAATACGGCGTCATTACTTTGGGCGTGCGATACGCGGTAGCGTT
Organism: Candidatus Omnitrophota bacterium; assembly: GCA_043802125.1. Classification (GTDB taxonomy): domain Bacteria; phylum Omnitrophota; class Gorgyraeia; order Velamenicoccales; family Velamenicoccaceae; genus Phelpsiimicrobium. The sequence goes on along the minus strand of JAZDLG010000078.1, from coordinate 2,756 downwards.
GATCTTGCCTATAGTTACGACATTCTTTATCGCCTTCGCTGTCATTGAAGATACCGGCTATCTGCCAAGGTTAGCTCTTCTCATAGACCGCCTGTTTAAAAAGATCGGCTTGACCGGGAGGGCTGTCATACCAATGGTTTTAGGTTTGGGTTGTGATACGATGGCGACTATGGTAACACGCACCTTGCCTACAAAAAGAGAGAGGCTTATCGCGACTTTATTGTTGGCTTTGGCCGTTCCTTGTTCTGCGCAATTAGGCGTGATACTCTCCTTATTGGAAGGAAATCCCGCGGGCCTGTGGGTTTGGGCGGGTATCATAAGCCTGGTTTTTCTCCTGGTTGGTTTTCTTTCTTCGTTGATCTTGCCGGGGGAAGCGCCTTCTTTCTATATGGAGATACCGCCGCTCCGGCTGCCAAAACTGTCAAATGTTTTTGTTAAAACATACACGCGAGTACAGTGGTATTTTGCCGAGATATTCCCGATGTTCATCCTGGCCAGCGCTTTTATCTGGTTGGGCCAGTTGACCGGTTTATTCTCTTTATGCGTCTCGATCCTGGAATATCCTATTCGCTGGATAGGCCTTCCTGATAAAGCGGCAATTGCTTTCTTGTTCGGATTTTTCAGGAGAGATTATGGTGTCGCAGGCCTTTACGATATGAAAAAAGCCGGTTTGCTCAACGGTAATCAATTAGTGGTGGCATGCATCACACTTACGTTGTTTTTGCCGTGCATCGCGCAGTTTCTGATGAATGTCAAAGAGCGGGGCTGGAAAACCGGGGTTGCCCTGTCCGTCTTTATCCTCTTTTTTTCATTTACGGCCGGCTTTTTAGTTAATTTGGCTTTTAATGTGCTTGGGGTTCATCTATGAAAAAAAGTTAGGATGTGGCATGAAGTGCGGTTTATGCGGATATGAGTTTAATGAAAATGAAGCCGAGACGGCGTGTTCGAATTGTCCGATAAAGAAAGGGTGCAAGCTCATAAGATGCCCTAATTGTGGTTTTGAAACGCCGCCGGAACCTAAATGGCTGAAATTTTTTAGAAAACGAAAGGAAGACAAATGAAGATAAGCGAACGCGCGGAAGAGATCTTAGAGACGCTCTGGGGCCACGCAGGAGAGGAAAAGCAAGGGGCCGTAGATGTCGGCTTGGCCAAGGGCAATCCCGAGGTAGAGGAGTTGATAGATCTGGGCTATGTCAAATTAATGCATGAGAAGATATCTTTGACCGAAAAAGGCAAGATAGAGGGGCAGAAGATAGTGCGTCGCCACAGGTTGGCGGAGAGATTATTCACTGATGTCCTGGCTGTAAAAAAGAAGCTCGTCCATCCTGTCAGCTGTCAATTTGAACATCTTCTTCACGAGGGTATAGAGGATAATATTTGTATTCTTTTGGGGCATCCTAAAACCTGCCCTCACGGAAGGCCTATACCCGAGGGTGAATGCTGCCGGAAATCCAAAGAAAGTATCAACAAGATAATTTCGTCCCTTGATAACCTGCGCGTGGATCAAAAAGGCAAGGTAGCCTATCTTCACACCCACAATCACAAAAGGCTCCAGAAGATAATGGCTATGGGTATTTTGCCCGGGATGATCGTAAGCCTTATTCAGAAATTTCCCTCCTATGTGCTTCAGATCGGCAATTCGCAGTTTGCGATAGACCGCGACCTGGCCTCGGCCATCCATGTTCTATTGACAAAATAATCCAAGCCGTTATAGTAAGGTTTATGAAGGCTATTTCTTTAATGAGACAAACTGTCCTGTTTGATTTGTCTCATTGGTTGATATTATGACAAAGGCGATCTCGCTTATTTCCGGCGGATTAGACAGCACCCTGGCTACAAAAGTCATCCTGGAGCAGGGGATAGAGGTCATCGCGGCTAATTTTGTATCTCCGTTTTGCCGTTGTAACCATCGCGCCGGTTGTCAACATGAGGCAAAATTCATCTCAGGCGAGTTGGGCATACCTTTGAGGGTCATGAATGTGAGCAAGGAGTTTCTTGAGGTCCTCAAATCCCCCAAACACGGCTATGGCAGCCATATGAACCCTTGCATTGATTGCCGCATCCTTATGCTGAAAAAAGCCAAAGAATTGATGGAAGAAACCGGCGCGTCTTTTTTGATAACAGGCGAAGTGCTGGGCCAGAGGCCCATGTCCCAGAGAAAAGACGCTATGCGCACAATAGAGAAAGAAGCGGGAGTCTCAGGGTTGGTGCTGCGGCCTTTGTCGGCAAAGTTGTTAGAGCCGACTATCCCTGAAAAAGAGGGCTGGGTGGACAGGTCTAAACTGCTTGATATATCCGGACGCGGCCGTAAACCTCAGATACAGTTGGCCAGCGACTTCCATATCAAGGATTATCCGTGTCCTGCAGGAGGATGCCTTTTGACAGATCCTGCATTTTCCAAACGCGTTAAAGATCTGATAGGCCACAACGAATTGACCTCAGAAGACGTCAGCCTCTTAAACCATGGCAGGCACTTCAGGATAGAAGGGACTGCCAAGCTCATCGTCGGCCGCGATGAACACGATAATCAGATGTTGGAAGATAAGGCTTTAGGTATCCTTTTTGTGCCGGAGGATGAGGTCCCGGGAGCCACTGCTTTGGGCAGGGGTGACTTTTCAAAGCAGGAGACCATTATTTTAGCCTGCCGGCTCGTTGCGCGTTATTTTGATAAAAAAAGCGATAGCCAAACAGCCCGCGTCGTAGTCAAATATTATCAAGGTAAGAGTGATATAATAGAAGTTGAGGCTTTTACCGAC
>JAZDLG010000057.1:0-2668 GCA_043802125.1 Candidatus Omnitrophota bacterium | reverse complement strand
CGCCCGCGGCTACAATATTGATTCTTTGACGGTTTCCGAGACGCAGGACAAGACGATATCGCGCATGACCGTGGTCGTCAATGCCGAGGACGAAAAGATATTAGAGCAGATAAAAAAGCAGCTCAACAAACTTATTGATGTCATCACCGTAGTTGATTATACCAAAAAAGAGTATATTGAACGCGAGCTCGTTTTTATTAAGATAGCAGCCGATAAGAAGCTCTTGCCTGTGATCAAGAAACTGACGGCTAAAGCCGGCAAAGCCGGCGCGCGGCTTCTTGAGAAGAAGAGCGACTTCATTATAGTAGAGTTGGTTGATGACCAGGAGCACATAAGGAACTTTTTAGCGGAGCTTGAGGATTTCAAAGTCGTTGAGGTGGTAAGGTCGGGAAGAATAGCAATAGCTAAATGAGCGAGGCCATAACTTATGGAACGTAAGTAAACATAAGTTATTCGGCCGAGCTCACCCCCACGCAGTGGGGGTTAATCCGGAGGAAACATGAAAATTTATTATGATCAGGATGCGGACCTGAAATATCTGCAGGGTAAAAAAATAGCTATTATCGGTTACGGTATACAGGGCCGCGGCCAGGCGCTGTGCCTGCGCGACAGCGGCCTTGACGTCATTGTCTCAGAACTGGAGGGCACGCCGAATTATGAACAGGCCAAGAAGGACGGGTTTGAACCTATTCCTGTGGCCCAGGCAGCGCAAAAAGCTGATGTCATCCAGATCTTGACCCAAGACCACGTGCAGGCTAAGGTATATGAGGAGGCTATCAAGCCTAATCTTAAAAAAGGCAAGGTACTTGTATTTTCGCACGGGTTTAATATTCGCTTCAAACAGATCAAGCCTCCGAAGAGTATTGATGTCATAATGATAGCGCCTAAAGGCCCTGGGGCACTTGTGCGCCGCATGTATGAAGAGGGTAAGGGTGTGCCGTGTTTAGTGGCTGTCCATCAGGATGCGTCAGGCAACGCGAAAAATATAGCATTGGCATATGCCAAGGGCATCAAAGGCACGACCGCAGGCGTTATTGAAACGACATTTTCCGAAGAGACCGAGACTGATCTTTTTGGAGAGCAAGTTGTGCTCTGCGGCGGAGTCACAGAGCTTATTAAGGCGGGGTTTGATACGTTGGTTGAAGCCGGTTATCAGCCCGAGATAGCTTATTTTGAAGTCTTGCACGAGTTAAAACTTATTACGGACTTGATCCAGGAACGCGGTATTTCCGGGATGCGCCGCGGAGTTTCCAACACCGCCTGCTACGGCGATCTTAGCCGCGGCCCGCGCATAATCAGCCCTAAGACGCGCAAAGAGATGAAAAAAATATTAAAAGAGATAGTCAAAGGTAAATTTGCCAAGGAGTGGATAGCTGAGAACGAATAAGGCAGGCCGAATTTTGACAGGCTTTTGGCTGAAGGCGATAATCATTTGATTGAAAAAGTAGGCAAGCAGTTACGCGACATGATGCCGTGGATGCGAAGCGAAAGTAAGTGAGCGGAGCCCCCAGCGCATAGATTTCGATGATTTTTTGAGAAATCTGCAGGGGGAAGAAAGCATTACTATGGATAAGCTGATCATATTTGATACAACGCTGCGCGACGGGGAACAGGCGCCGGGCGCGACCATGAATGAACGGGAAAAACTGGAAGTAGCCCGACAATTAGTGACGCTGGGCGTAGATGTCATTGAAGCCGGTTTCCCTATTTCCTCAAAAGGTGATTTTAACGCCGTTAAGCGCATTGCCTCCAGCGTCAAGGGCGCTATTATCTGCGGGCTGAGCCGCGCCATGACAAAAGATATAGACGCCGCATACCAGGCGACAAGGCAAGCCAAGGGCGGGGCGCGCATCCACGTTTTTCTGGCGACCTCTAAGATCCACATGCAGTATAAGCTGAAAAAAGCTGAGGATGAGATCCTGCGCCTTGCCACAGATGCGGTCAAGTATGCCAAAAAATATACGAGCGATATTGAATTTTCTCCGGAGGATGCCTCAAGGACTGAACCTGAATTCTTATTTAAGGTCGTAAGCGCCGTCATTGCCGCAGGGGCAACCACAGTGAATATCCCGGATACCGTAGGTTACGCGTATCCTGCTGAGTATGGCGCTATTATCATGTCCATCCGAGAAAACGTGGAGAATATCAATAAAGCGGTCATTTCCGTCCACTGCCATGATGATCTGGGGTTGGCTGTGGCAAATTCTTTGGAAGCGGTCAGAAGCGGCGCGCGGCAAGTAGAATGCACTATCAACGGAATAGGAGAGCGGGCCGGCAACGCGTCTTTAGAAGAGATCGTCATGGCGATAAGGACGCGCCGCGACGTCTACCCTGACATGGATACGCGCATCAATAGTAAAGAGATATATAAAACGTCGCGGCTGGTTTCAAAGTTGACCGGTTTTGTGGTCGCTCCTAATAAGGCCATTGTCGGATTGAATGCTTTCCGGCATGAATCCGGCATCCATCAGGACGGCGTCATCAAGAAGGCACAGACTTATGAGATCATTTCTCCGGCCGACGTCGGTTTTACAGGCACAGGGTTGGTCTTAGGTAAGCATTCCGGCCGGCACGCGTTAGAGAAACGTTTGGCAGAGATGGGTATCACACTTTCCGAAAAAGAGCTGGTGACTGCCTTTGAAAAGTTTAAAGAGCTCGCGGATAAGAA